>JAIOSX010000302.1 GCA_021107345.1 Candidatus Aegiribacteria sp. | reverse complement strand
CTCTGATAAGAATTTCAATACAGCAGTCTCACGCATAGGGTGTACTGATAGAATGCCCAGAAGGTCAGATTCTACATCATCAGTTGGAGTGAATTCATCCCCTTCATAATCGATCAGGTATTCAACATTATCTAGGTGTTCAATCAGAATATTGTAGGCCATATTAATTGAATCTTCCGATGGCGCACAAACCCGGCGCTCAGCCGGAGGACGTGTTGGTACTGAGATATAAGCACACTCCGGTTTTAAATGCTCAAGGAATTCACCAATAGCATGCAGTTCCTCTGGTCTGTCGTTCAAGTTTCGAACAAGCATGGTTTCAGTTACAAGTTTGCCTTCGTATTCCTCAGCAAATGTTTGAACACCTTCCAGGATTCTGCTCAGAGAGAGTTTGCCATGTGGCCTGTCTATTTTGCGCCAGGTTCTTTCGATTACGCTGTCAACTTTCAGTGAAACCCAGTCTGCTACCTGGAGTGCATGACGGACTTCAGGATCCCAGATTAGTGATGAATTTGATATTACTGCTATACTCAAGCCAAGATTGTGAAGAATCTTTAGAAGTTCTTCAAGGTTAATGTCAAGAGTCGGTTCTCCATCAGGGACTATAGTAAGGTAATCAATCTGAGCGCTTGCAGCATTACATTGCTGAAGTTTTTTCCTGACCTCGTTCAGGATTGCTTCAGGTTCATAAAACTGACTGCGTACAGTTGACATTTCTGTTGTTCGTCCGACCTGACAGTAGACGCAGCTGTAAGTACAGATTTTAGGAGGGATATTGTTTATCCCGATGCTTCTGCCAAGCCGCCTGGATGGAACGGGTCCGAAAACAAGCATTATTTACTTCTTTGTTGGATGCAATACACTGATCATACTATTACCATGGGTCTTGTGACACCGGCCCTGATCTGTGTTATTCCTGAAATGCCGGCATATTTGCCAATGGAGTTTTCAAGAAATTCAGCACATTTCTCATCCATCTCAAAACTCCCGAATCCCGATGTCAGTATCAGAGTGAAAGGTATATCCTCATCACCTGTTATAGCTACGCCCAGTTCCTCTCCATTATAACGGACCCAGTCGGAAGCTGGTATTGATGGAGCGATTATTCCTGAAACTCCGGCATCCGAAGCCAGTTTTAGAAACTCCAGATCGATAGGGACAGTTGAAAAAGCGATGCAGTTCTTCTGAAACTGACCGACGGAGTCGATCCTGTTAAGTATTCCACTGTTATTTCCTCCGAAACCTATCACTCCGTTCAATCTTGTTCCTCTTCCTTTTACCCGTACCATATGATCAGGAAGAATTTCAGATACCGTACCCGAGACGTGGCAGTACATCTTTACCGGGTTTATGTCGTATTGAACAGTTACCGTACCTTTTTTCGTGTCGATTTCTTTAAGTACTCCACTGGTGGGTGATTTTACGGTCACAGCTTTACCTTTTGACATATCCGAGGCAATTACCTGACCGGCTTCCACAAATGTATCAAGACCGGCTTTTAAATATCCTCTGATGTGCCTGGGCTTGATATCAAGTGGCTTGGCGATTTTGATTACATGAGGCTTTTCATCGTAATCCTGTATTTCTCTCAGAATAATTATGCCATTTTTTTCGATCTTCGTTACCCTTCCCCTGACTGTTGAATGGAAAGTGAAATCGAAACCCTTGATACCCGACCTGTTCACTTTGTAAAGCGGAGAATTAAGCTTGACTTTGTCTCCCTCTTTTATCAGAAGACCGCTAAGAATTTCCTCAGGGGAAAGATGCCTGTCGTATCCGGGAATTCTATTCAGGTCTATCATGTATAATCTTGGTGGATCGAACCTGTTTTCCCCCAATACAGTACCATGTTCAACCTCATCCCCCTTCTTAACGAATATGTCGCCCTTATATGGGAGCCTGTAATCTATTTCCCATTCACCGGTTATAAGCTCACCGTGTTCCGGGCGTACAATATGGACAAATTCGTCTATTTGATGGGTGAATTCCGGAATACCCGAAAGGGCAAGAGGTTTTTCAATTGTATTATCTCCGTGTCCTCTGCAGTCTATCAGAACCGGCAGTTCAGTATTGAGGTGGGTGCGTCCATTTCCCATTGAAACACCATTATCAAGTATGAATTCCAGGTTTCCTCCGGAGTTCAGGAGGAAAAGATCGCCGCCGGAGAGTTTCCAGGATTTTCCGGCATTTTTATCAAAGACCTCCAGAACCTTGTCTCCTTTACCGAATTTCCCGATGGGGGAGACAGTCCATCCGATATACTCAAGACATTCTTCCAGGAAGAGATCCAGCGCAGCCTTACCGTCTATTTCTGAAAGAACGCCAAGGTGCGGGCTTCTGAAGTTTTTATCGACTGCCAGCCTGGTTATCCCGGGGAGCCGGAACCCCTCTGCAAGAATCCAGAAAGCTTTGTACTTATCCGAATGGGCGATTATTCCGCCCGAACCGATTATGATCTCGATATCCGACAGATTGAATGATTTTTCTTCGGAAGTGAAGAATGTTTCCTCAAACATCTTTCTGTTACGGGCTTTCAGTCTGTCAAGAAATCCTACCCTCATGGTCTTATAGCATGTATCGAGATGCTCCTTCCAGGAAGATTCAGCGCCGCAGATAGCCGCAGCCTGTTCAACCAGTACTTCTGACTCGTTCCCTGGAATGTATGTAGGAAAGATCGTTTTGTTGTAGATATAATCCCGCACTCTATCCTCATCGAACCCCTTGGGGAGATATTTCATCAATTCTTCAATACCTGCCTTTGACAGCACATTTGCTATCGAATAGCTCATACCGGTATTGGCTGCAACAGTTCGCGAGTATTCACCCGTTATACAGGAGAAGATGTCAGTTGTCGCTCCTCCCATATCCATCATTAGAACGCTTGTCCCCATATGGTCGCTATACAATCTGAGAATATTCTCGACTCCGGTCGGTGTCGGCAGAATATCCGCAATCACGTAATTCTTAAGCTCCGAATATCCGGGAGCCCTTTCCATAACATTCTCCATGAAAAGCCGGTGCACTTCTTTTCTGGCAGGTTCCGTATTTAATTCCGATAGTGAGGGGCGCACATTGTCAACGATATGGATATCAAAACTATCCTCAAGAACTTCTTTTATAAATGCCCTTGCTTCGGTATTACCGCAGTATATCAGAGGTATTTTCATGGTCTGCCGGAATTTCGGCTGAGGTTCGGAAAGGGCCAGGAGTTCTGCCAGCCTGACTACCCCGGCCACGGCACCTCCATCAGTTCCGCCTGCAAGCATTATCATGTCCGGATGAAGATTCTGGATGGCAAGCATTTTCTCTACAGACTGAAGGTTATCATCGATGGAGAACATTCTGAGAATGACTCCCCCTGCATTGCTGGCGGTGTTTTCGGCTATCCTTCCAGTCTCAGTTG
>JAIOSX010000244.1 GCA_021107345.1 Candidatus Aegiribacteria sp. | reverse complement strand
TGCAACCGTCAGACCGCTTCTGAACCCGTCGATACCTGTCGCCCCCACAGTCTGAATAACACAATGCAATTATGGGAATCATGTCGAATATGTCAACCCCGTGATTAAATGGGACTTGGCAAATATCTGAAATTGAATTATTAAATCGAGTCTCATTTGAATTATACTAATGTATTTAGGAGCTAAGAAATGTCCTGGAAATGTGATATCTGTGGTAAAGGACCTTCAGTAGGAAATCGAGTCAGCCATTCTAACAGACATACAAAACATGTCTGGAAGCCAAACCTTCAGAATGCAAGGATACTTATCGACGGCAAGCTGAAGAAAGTTAAAGTATGTACAAGTTGTATTAAATCAGGTAAGGTTCACAAAGTCTAAAATAATAGTGATTTACGTTGTCTAAAATAATAGTGATTTACGTTCAGAAAAGCGGGAATGGTTGACATTCCCGCTTTTCATATCAGATACCGTATCAGTAATTATTCAGATTCTTCTTCTAATTCCTTCTGCATATCCTTCAACCTGTTCTGATTGAGAGAAAAGGATGCGTGGTATTCACGGGCAAGCCTTGTATGACCAAAACCCATATTAAGAAAACTCCATTCGAAGGATGTCTCCGGATCGATATCTTCCAGAACCCATTTGATGTTCACGCCTATTTTCTTGAAAGCGGTATTCCAACCTACACCTGAAAGCTTTCCTTCAAGAACCTTGCTGGTTCTGTGATCTCCCCTTGCGAATAATGCTCTTATATGAGATTCGCGCGGATCTCCGCATCTGACACTGACTCTGTCGATCTTCTTCAGCTCGGTTTCGAGCCATTCAATCCATTCCCTGAGGTTACTGGGAGTTGCCATTGCAGTCCATTGGAATGCAGTCCATGGTTTTGGTATGAAAGGATCTATGTTAACGGAAATTGGCAGCGGATTCCTACTGCGGATCTCTTTTACGAAATCGATTATTGAAGCTCTATCAGCTTCGATCTCAAAGGGTAGACCTATCATAAAATATATCCTGATACTGGTTGCATTCTCATCCGAGTCTTTCTCGACCGATTCGAAAAGCTGGCTGTTTTTGAGTTTCTTACCGATAACTCTTCTCAGAGAATCTGTTCCAGTCTCGGGAGATAGTACTATGGATTTCTCTTTGAGGTCATCAGGATACTCGTCGGAGTGTATCTGGTCCTCATATTTATTTGAACAGAATATAACCTCAAGATTCCGTTTCTTGGCTGCCTTGATAACCTTGTGGAGGTCAGGATAGGATCTTGGTGAACTGCCAAGAAGCGCAAGTTTCTTTATATCGGGTAGTTTTTCAATTGTATTTTCCAGCTCTTCAAGCTTGCATTCTCTATAGGGAAGACTGACGTATCCAGGTTGACAGAACTTGCAGTTGAATGAACAGCCTCTTGATATCTCCAGCATTGCTATATCGTTGTTGATACAATCGGGAGAATGGATGAAAGAAGTCATTCCCATCCCGTCTGAACCTGCCCACTGACGCATAATCGAACTTACTTTACCGGGTATGTCATGCACAGAAGGAATGTACATACCGGGCAGAGCTGCAAGCCTCCGGAGCAGTTTCTTTTTTGAAGCACCCTGGGCACCGAGGCTTTTAATCGTATCGAGAACAGGACCTATTGAAGGTTCTGTTTCCCCTATTACGAAGGCATCCATGAAAAGTGAAAGGGGCATGGGATTAGCTGTAACCGGTGTCCCTTCAGCAATAACCAGGGGCCATTTGCTGACTCTTTCTTCAGCTCTTATCTCGATGCCGGAAAGCTTCATCATCTCCAGGATTCTGAGGTAGTCGTCCTCACTGGTAGGTGTGAAAACAAGCAGATCACACTGCTTGATCGATTTGCCCGTTTCAAGAGTTAAAGTGGGATACCCGTATCTGGTTCTCCAATGGAATTCATCCTTTTCAGGGTAAAATGCCCTTTCACAACAGGTTTCAGGCCATGAAGCCATCTGTTTGAAAACACTCTGGAACCTGAGAGAAGACATAGTGCTTCTGTATTCCTTGGGAGAAGCCAGGATTATTTCAAAAATCCCCTGTTTGGGAAAATTATGGGTACAAGTTTCGTTATCCAGTAGCCTGCGTCGACGTTCATCATAATATTCGGCTGCAGGTTTTCTGCTCATTGGTATTACCCTCCATTCTTAGATGCGGGTAATATACGTTAATGAAACAGATACCGCTAGATGATGTTGTTATCAACATGATATACAAGCATTTATCATGTCACTACATGTTTCCTATCATCTTCTGAAGAATGGTGGCTGTTTTTTTCTATCTTCCTTTCCGGTAGATCTGGCTGCTCCAAGAATGAAAGGTATTCTATCCCGTTCAATATCCCGCGGCACACTCTGAGATTTCAAGCTCTCAGGAAGTCTGATATCCACCGAATCGATTTCCGTATCTTCGATCTCACCGAAACCTGTTGCAATTACCGTTACTTTCAGTTTATCATCCATGCTTTCAACTATGCTGGTTCCCAGAGATACATCAGCCTGCGGTCCTACAGCCTTTGTAACTATCTCCACTGCCTCGTGGAATTCAGCGAACTTCATGCTTGAAGAAGCTTGAATGCTTACAAGAAGTGACTGTGCCCCCTCAATCGATACATTCTCCAGAAGCGGGTCCGAAATAGCTCTGCTCGCTGCTTCGGAAGCGCGATGTTCACCGTTGCAACAGCCAGTACCCATCATGGCTCCTCCGCCGGTTGTAATAACCTTCTTGATGTCCTGAAAATCAAGGTTCATCAGACCGGGAGATGAGATTATGTTCGCTATGCCTTCCACAGCATCCTTCAGGGTTCTGTTTCCCCTTTCGAGAGCATTAGACAGCGTCTCATCATCACCGGCTTCACGACGTAGACTGTCGTTCGGGATGACAATCAGTGTATCCACCTCTTTTCTTAGGGCTGATATACCCTGCTCAGCTCTGTTCTTCTTTATAGAACCCTCTATCTCGAACGGTCTGGTTACAACTCCGACAGTGATGGCATTGAGTTCCCGTGCGATACGACCAACAACGGGAGCCGCTCCGGTACCTGTTCCACCACCCATACCTGCAGCAATGAAAACCATACTGCAGTCCTGGAGGCTTTCAACGATCTCATCCCTGCTCTCTTCAGCGGAACTCTCTCCTGTTTCAACGTTCCCACCAGCCCCCAAACCACCGGTAAGCTTTGGTCCGAGCTGCACTTTCAGATCAGGCTCGCAGTTCTGAAGTGCCTGAAGATCAGTATTCATTGCGATGTATTCAACGCCCACAATGTCAGCATTCAACATCCTGCCAATGGCGTTGCATCCGCATCCGCCGATACCAACCACGATTATTTTGGGTTTGCCGTGGTATTCCTCGGTCACATCAACTATCTGGAGCCTCGGTCCTTTCTCCTGCGGTATCATCTTTCCTCCCCTGTTCACTATCTGAGTTTCCTTATCAATCCCTTTAATCGCAACGCCGCTTTACTCAGCGGATTCGATATCTTCCTCTGTTCATATTCACTCTCCTCCTCATGTGAAAGCAGTACAAGTCCCACAGCATTGGCGAACTCAGCGCTTTCTATCAGAGAAGACGACATATCTATTCCTCCAGGTTTTCCCACTTCAACCGGAATTCCGATAATCCTGGACGCAACACTTGTTAATCCCCTAAGGTAAGCCGTCCCTCCAGAGAGAACGATTCCCGCAGGCAGATCCGATTCCTGAATTCCAGCCTGCTTGAGTTCACAGAGAATGTCTCCAAGAAGATTACCCGCGCTTCTATATGCAATTTCATTTACGGTTTCATCTGTGATGGGAATGGTGCTCCTTCCACCGAAGGTGCTCACTGATATTTCCTTATCATGTGTTTTCGACCTGCGAGCAATATCAATGTACTCTCTTTTCAGTCTTTCCGCTTCGTATCTGGGAATTCGAATCTGCTGCAGATCCCTGGTTATCGATTCCCCTCCACACGGAATGACTGAAAGATGAGCCAGGACGCCGGAATGGAATACCGCAATATCGGTTGTATCAGCACCTATATCTGCAAGTACTACTCCTATTTCCATTTCATCGGGAGTCAGTACTGACCTGGCGGCAGCAGATGCTGCGGGATAGATAGCCGAAACGTTCTTTCCCGCATCACGTATTACCTGCTCAAGATTAAGAACAGCAGTTCTATCTGCGGTTATCATGTAGATATCCGCAGTAAGCCTTTCCGCCCTGAGACCGACAGGAGGCCGCAAAAGTCTGCTTGAGCCATCTATTGTGTATCCGCATTTCTCCGTCCTGAGTATCATGGATTCCCTGGGCAGCTTGATCAGCTGTGCGGTTTCAGTTGCATCTTCAATATCCATCCAGGTCACTTTTCCGGATACGAAATCATCCTCTCGTTCAACATTCACCGTTCCCCTGCCGGGAAATCCCCTGACGTGGGATCCGCTTATTGACACTGATGTGTCAATTATTTTCCATGATGATAGTGATTCAGCCTCTTCAATTGCCTGAGATACCGCTTCAGCAGCCCCCTGAAGGTCCACTATTACACCCTCGATTACGCTGCCTGAAGTGGAAGCCTGACCTGCTCCGGTTATATGCAGTACTCCCTCTTCGTCAGCTTCCGCTACGACACAGATGACGTTTTTGCTCCCAACATCAATTCCGGAATAAATCTCAGGATTCACATTTCACCCCCCTGAGGTGGTGAGTTCCCATCTAACTTTCTCATAACAGCCTGATTTGCGTATCTCATATCCACCTGATACCAATTGTCAGAACCGGACAATGAAGATGCAAGCTGCTGGTAATCATCCCATCTATCGGAAAGGTGATCAATTCCAAGAAGCACTTCACAACCATTACCAACGAACACAGATAATCCCCTGTCTGTATATCTGAACAGAAGGCTGTCATACTGGATATCTTCAGATCTGAACCATGCTGCCAGTTTCCTCGAAACCACTGCATCTATCCTTTCTTGGGATTCAACAACAGGTATGCTGTCGGTAAGAAAGCGTGGCGGAAGAACCTCACCTATGGAGGAAACAGCTGCAACTCCAGATGAATCACTGACTGCGAAAACAGGTTCCGAGATCCTAATATCAAATATGAGACCACTCAGGGGTGCCCGATTGACATGTGCGAAATCGATTCCGGGTATATCGGACAGCATATTCTGCAGATCAACAGGATCTATCTGCCAGATAGATGTGCCGAACAAGGGTTTGACCACTTCGCAAATCGCGGATGAATCGGCATGTCGTATACCTCTTATGCGTACTGTATCCAGATCGAAAGCACCTCCCCTTTCAAACCATCTGTATCCCATGGCCAGGGCGAAAGCCGAGAGCCCTGAAACAAGTAAGAGCCAGAACGCAATCCTTCGTCGATCCTTCATTCAACAGCCCCCACAAGCTCTCTCGCGAATTTATCAATACTGCCGGCTCCCATGAATACAATTATTTCAGCCTCTATCTCTATGAGGAGTTTCCTCAGATCGTCGAACGTACATAGCCTGCAATTACCGCCTGCTCTTACTGATGCATCAACCACCAACCTGCTGGTAACGCCTGGTATCGGTTTCTCCCTTGCCGGATAAATGGGCAGAACGAGTACCCGGTCAGCGCTGCTGAGAGCTATGCCTGCAACCTCATACTGGGCTGCGGTTCTGGAATAAAGATGAGGCTGGAAAACAACAACGATTTTCCCGCCTGAAACCTGTGAAACCCCTTGAAGAGCTGCTACTATTTCGTCAGGATGATGCGCGTAATCAGACAGGACAACCGCTGAACCGAAAAATCCGATATTTTCAAGCCTTCTGGATACTCCGGGGAAAGATTCAAGAGCTCGTACCGAATCCTCTGGTTCAACACCTGCGGTTGATGCAAGGGCAATAGCCGTCTCGGCATTTCTCAGGTTATGATTCCCGGGAAGTGGGAGATCCCCTTCAATTCCATCGATCATATACTTCTGATGCCATTTATCTGTTTCCAGGGGCCTGCAGAATACTGAACCTTCCGGCCCTGTCGTAATTACATTTCTTTCAATCCTTTCGGCCCATATTGCCAGATCTCTGTTAATGAAAGGAACAATTACTGTTCCTCCTGGCCTGGTCATTTCAAGGAATACCCCGAACGCCATCGATAGTGCAGCGGGAGTGCCGTAACACTCCAGGTGTTCTATTGCGAAAGATGTAACGGCAGCTGATTCTGGCCTTAATCTGAGAAATGTTCTGTCATATTCATCGGCTTCAACAACCGTCAGCATGGATCCTGGTCTGAAATTCCCCCCCCATGTACTGACTTCTCCACCTACCATGACTGTCGGATCATGGCCGGTTTCCTGCAGTATCCAACCTGTCATGGCAGTTGTGGTCGTCTTACCGTGGGCACCTGCCACTGCCAGCAGATGAGAAGCGTTTGCAAGCTCAGCAAGGGCTTCACTTCGTCGCAGCACGGGAATCCCCTTTTCCCTTGCGCTCATGATCTCCGGATGATCGACAGGAACAGCGGCGCTGTAAACAACTCTGTCAACATTTTCAATATGAACAGTATCGTGTTTATCCGAGACAGCTATTCCTGCGCTCAGCAGTTCGGCGAGATTCTCGCCTGGATTGCTGTCGCAGCCGCTAACTTCAAAACCGCGATCCAGATACCAGAGAGCCATGGAACTCATTCCGCTGCCGCAGATCCCTATCAAATGCACTCTGCTAGCCATTACAAGCCCTCCCCCGCAGTGCTGATCACGATCTCCGCGATTGTACCTGCCGGATTGACAGGCATTATTTCCTCAAGGGAAGTCTTCATTCTCTGAATTGTCCTGTCATCGCAAAGCAAACCGCTTATGGTTCTCCATAGAGAATCAGCGTCGGTACTGTCCTGAAGGTAAACAAGAGCTCCACCCTTATCAGCTATCTCAAGAGCATTCCATTTCTGATGATCATCAGCGGCGGACGGAAGGGGTATGTAAACGGCCGGGATTCTGAACCATGTCAATTCCGCTACGGTCATTGACCCTGAACGTGCTACTGCAATATCAGCAGCCGAGTAGAGAAGAGCCGGGTCATCCGTAAAATCGATTACGTGAATCCTCGGCAGATCGGATGATTCCTCGTTAATTCTCTCTCTATCCCTGCTGCCGCACTGAAGTAACACACATACATTTTCTGGAGCCTTCAGAGCTGTATCATTTATCGCTCTGGCGCCCTGGCTTCCGCCAAGGAAGAGTACAACCGGAATACCGTCGGGAACATTCAGTTTCTCCCTGGCAAAACTTCTAGCGTATCTCTCAAGAGAAGACCTGACAGGATTACCGGAGTAAGTAGCCATTTTTTTGAAACCCGATGCAGCTGAAGAGAAACCTGTAAGCACTATGTCCGAAAAGCGGGAAGCCAGCCTGTTCGCCCTTCCGGGTATACTGTTCGATTCATGTATTATTGAGGGAATACCCAGGCTGCATGCAGCAACTACCGGAAAAAATGACGGGTAGCCTCCGGTGGCGAAAAGCACGGAAGATCCCAGCTTGCGGAGCAGTTTCCTTACCTTGAAGAACTCCCTTGCAGCTCTGAAAGGCAGCAAGGCAACATCCACTATACCTCTGTCCATCCGTGGAGGGTTCAGAATATGCACAGTATCGCCGAATTTGTAGTACATTCTTCTGTCAACGGGTCTGGGGGTTGCAATGAAATCGATCCGAGTATCCGGATACTTATCCCATATGGCCTCAGCCACGGCAATCGCAGGGCTTATGTGACCACCGGTACCTCCACCTGATATGGCAACTCTCATCTCCTGACTCCCTCACTGGCAACCCTGGATACGATTCCCAGGGTTACGATAGTAACCATGAGATTGGATCCTCCCCATGACACGAGCGGAAACGGGATACCTGTGGATGGAAGCATTCTTGTAACCACTGCAATATGAATGAACATCCCCAGAGCAATTGAGGCTAT
>JAIOSX010000164.1 GCA_021107345.1 Candidatus Aegiribacteria sp. | reverse complement strand
TTGTAAAAACTAACATTGCCCGAGACTATCGGGAGAGGTTCTTCACCTTCAAGACCAAGTTCTCTGCAGGCGGCCGCAATTCCTTCCACACCTCTGCGAAACTGCCAGAAAACATCAGCCTTTTCTGGATTTCCGTAATTCAGGCAGTCTGTTGCTGCAATAGGAACGGCTCCTGTCGCCACGACGTTTCGGACGGCTTCTCCTACGGCGTGCGCTCCCGCAAGAAAGGGATCAAGCTCACCGATCCAGGGATTACCGTCTCCTGATACAGCCAGTCCCGCCCTGCATCCTGGAATTGGAACGGTAACGCAGGCATCAGCCTCACCTGGTCTAAAATGTGTATTACCCTGAACCTCACTGTCGTAATAACTCCATACGGGAGACCTGCTGGCCCCGTCAAGGGAAAGCAGCATTCCCTTAAGGTCCTCAGGTGGATCACAGGGCCGGGAATCCGGTTCAATCAGAGGTACAGGGGATGGTTTCCAGTCTCTTTCATAGATTATTCCCTCGGTTATGTATTCAAGTGGAGTGTTGGCAACTTCTTTGCCCCTGCGAATAACCCTGTAAAAAGGTTCCTCAGTAAATTTACCGATAACTGTTGCACCAGCGAAGGGAAACAACCGGGGCATTTCATATTTCTCATTGTAGATCTCAAGAATCTCATCTGATATGCATTCAGGTACAGCGAGCCCGTACCGTTCCTGCGTTTCGGCGCATGCAATAACCTCAGAAGACAATTCAGGAATGGATACGGGAACCAGATCAAGATTCACTTCAATGCCAAGATTTCCATGAGCCGCAAGTTCGCTGGTAACACAGGCTATTCCACCGGCGCCCAGATCCTTGAATCCGAATTTGATACCATTGTCGAAAAGGAAATCGAGTACCTTCAGATTAGCCTCGGAAAGCACTCTCTTCAGGAATGGATCAGCCACCTGAACTGCTCCCTTCTCAGACACATCTTCAAGATCGGCTGAAGCGAATGTTGCTCCACCGAAACCCGTATCATCGGTAGGTTTTCCAACCAGAATAAGAACGTACTGCTCTTCATGGGCTTCGATCGGCACGAAGCTGTGCACAATTCTGTCATGTCTTACAAAACCGAGAGAAACAACGTTAACAAGACAGTTGTCATTAAAGCCTTCATGAAACCTCGTATCACCACCAAGGTTGGGTACACCAAGAGCGTTGCCATACTTCCAGATGCCCTCTACAACACCACGGCATATAGCTCGTGACTTCTCCCCGGAATTGCCCAAAGGATCCCCGAAACGGAGCAGATCAAGAGAACCTGTTACCCGGGCACCCATGCAGTATACATCACGAACAATACCACCTATTCCGGTGGCTGCACCTTCAACGGGGAGAACCTGGGACGGGTGGTTATGACTCTCGTGAGCGACAACAAGATCCCAGGTAAAACCGTCATGATCGGCGAATTTCACGATTCCGGCATCCTCTCCGGGACCCACAACGACATTGGATGCATGGGTAGGAAGAAGTTTCAGCACTGACCTGGAACTTTTATAGGAACAGTGTTCGCTCCACATGGTATCAAAGAGGTGCAGTTCAAGAGGTGTCGGCATTCTGCCCACGTAACCGGCCAGCTTTTCGGCTTCTTCAAGTGTCATTGCCAGGTTGCGATGCCTGATGGCTTCTTTCAGTTCATCCCGGAGGTTCATCAATCCCTTTCATCAATGCCAGTGTCCTGTGAAAACAGGTATCGAGTGATCAGCCAAGGGAGGAGATGAATGCCTTATTCTCAAGGTTCTTAAGAACATTCTCCAGGGTTTCCTCCTTACCTGCTTCTACTATCAGGTATCTCAGGCGGACTACACCAAGGGGGTCTCCGGCATCATTCTGACGCTTCGGAAGGTCATCCAGCAGCCTTTGCATTACATTTTCCATGCCATCCTGATCGGTTCCGGGAAGCAGGAGGGTCATTTTGTCTGTTCCCGTGCGCAATGCAATATCGATGTTTCTCATTGTTGCTTTCAGATGATTGGCGCCAATTGACATGAACTCCCTGGCGCGGAAACGGTCGTCAATACTGCCCCGTTCGATAACCAGCTCGACAACAGCAAGGGAACTGTCGAACCTTCTTACCCTTTCCAGTTCCTGGACAAGGACCGGTTTCAATCTTCCCCTGCCGGGCAATCCGGTGTCAGGATCCATATCCGCAGCGGATTCGAATCTGCCGAGAAGCCTTATCCCTTCGAGGGCTGCGGCACCGACCGCTGCAATCGAGATCAGTCTTTCCTTTGGCAGTATGGCTGATAGCGGGACACCTACAAGACAGATTACTCCGTAAAGAATACCCTGGGACATCATAGGTGCTGCTATGTCGGGTATAAAACCAGGTATGGCGGTTTTTTCGAGCCTCTGCTTTGTGAGTTCACTCTCTTTTTGAAGATTCTTTTTTTCAAACACCAACCCTGTTTCGGCTACGAAGCCGACGTGTCCATCCCCTACATTCACAACCAGGGGTTGCTTCAGGATGTCTCCAAGCCCTTCGATGTAGACCAGTCCCAGTTTTCCACCCCTTATGTCTGCCAGGAAGATCGCGATTTTCTCACTGCCGGTGAGTTTCTTCATCGCCCTTGACAGAAGCTTGGCCAGCTCGTCCGGTGTTCTGGCGGAGAATACCTGCTTGACGATATCCGGGAAGATAATCGTCAGGTCTCTGTGCTTTTTTATCTCGAGTTCGAATCTTGTTTGACTTGCGTCAGCTTCCTGCTGATTGTATCGAAGTGATGTAATATCATTCTTCAGTGAGTTCATCCGTTCTTCATAATCCGCAGCCTGCTTGCTACTCAGGCTTTTCAGAATGACCCACACTATCATCACACCAACAGCAAATCCTGCTATAATACCTGGTACCATTTATATCACCCTCCCAGGAAATTCACTCATCTTCATTTAACAGACCTAGTCTATCAAGAGTATTATTCTCATTCCGAAGGTGATAAGGAAGGGTGCATCTTTGGTCGATCTGTTCAGCCGTGAAATACTCACTGATTTCCGGATCATCCGCAGCCACTTCAAGGAATCCCTTACCACTCTCCATAGTACTCATCGCCACATTCTGAACAATCCTGTATGCTTCCTCTCTTGTAAGACCCGCATCGATAAGCGCAAGCATAACAGTCTGGGAATAAAACCTGTCGCCTGCGGAATCGATATTTCCCGCAACGGCTTTCGGAAGTACTCTCAGACCAGAAACCAGTGAAACCGCTTTTCTGAGTGCATACAGGGTTATGCCGCAGGCGTCCGGAAAAATGAAACGCTCCGCGGATGAATGTGAAATGTCCCGTTCATGCCATAAGGCAGTATTCTCAAGGGATGGAAGAATGTATCCCCTGAGCACTCTGGCAAGACCGCACAGCCGTTCACTGATGATAGGATTCCTTTTATGGGGCATGGCGCTCGAACCCTTCTGTCCTTTTCCGAAGGATTCCTCAACCTCCCCTACCTCCGACCTCTGGAGGTGCCTTATCTCGGTTCCAAACCTTTCGAGTAGACCACCCACGGTTACAAGGGCGTAGATGAAGTCCGCATGTCTGTCCCTGGCCACAACCTGTGTCGCGACATTCTCAATCCCTATTCCAAGTCTTCTGCATACGTACTCTTCTACTGAAGGATCAAGATGGGCGTAGGTTCCAACCGCCCCTGACAGCTTACCGACGCATGCTGATTTCAATCCATCTTTCAGACGCCTGCGTACTCTCAGGTACTCGGAATAGAAACCGGCAAACTTAAGACCGAGTGTGGTAGGTTCAGCGAACATACCATGACTTCTTCCAATACATATAACACCACGGGTCCTTCGTACAAGACCCTTCAGGGCTTCACCCAGGGCATCCAGCTCACTCATGATGAGTTCTCCGCTGTCCTTTATCTGTGTGGCCAGGCAGGTATCAAGTATGTCACTGGATGTCATACCGTAATGAATGTGCCTGGATTCAGGTCCCAGGCTTTCCGATACGCTGGTAAGGAAAGCTATGACATCGTGCCGCACAGTTTTTTCGATTTCAGCCGTACGTTTTACATCAAAGGAAGCTTTCTCCTTTATCCGTTCAAAGTCTTTCACTGAGACATCCCCGGATTCAGTCCTTGCCTCAACTACGAGCAGCTCGATATCAAGCCATCTGGAATACCTGGATGCAGTCGTCCAGATCTCCATCATTTCAGGAATTGAGTAACGTTCAATCATTGAGACCCCTTCTGGTCCGGATTTATCACTGGTAATATATCAAACTGCCCGCGTACAAAAAATGCACAGATACAACCCTTCTCCGAGTATTACATCAGGGCAGTTCGGTTCCGGAAGTTAACGGACCGTAAATCCAGGCGAACAAGGATCTGCGTGGAACATAAATCCTGTACCAGTCATCAAGCCCTCCGGTCACCTGCAGGGAATCTCCCTCATGAACCTGCCCTAGAATCCCATACTGTGTTCCCGGGCCGGATCGGAGATTGACAACCCTGCCTGTTACTACGATAAGGTTCCATACAGAATGAGTCTCGCTGCCATTTTCTTCTTCAGGTATTACTGTCTGATTATCGGTACATGAACAAAACTGAATACATAAGAGCAGCAGAAATGCAAATACAGTCAATCTGATTGTTTTCATCCTCACCATTCTACTATACAATTTAATGCCGGAAGGATTCCGGCGGCGAACAGGCTTCCATCTGCAATTACTCTCTTTAGAAGCTCCGAGGGAAAAGGGGTTCTTGCGAGTATCAGAAATCCCGCAGCAAGGAACAGAGGGCCTGGAAAGAACGCTGCGGCACTGCCGGGAAGATAACCCAATGCAATTCCTGATACGAGAAGAACCGATGCCAGAGCAAAACACAGCCAGAACAGTCGAATACTCATGAGCCTTCCAGCATGGATAGGAATAGTATCCATCCCCATCAGGGCATCTCCCTGCAGGTCAACAAGATCTGTAAGCAGACATCTGCTCAGAAATAGAAAGAACAGGGTTGTCGCCCAGAGTACGGTTCCCGGCACTATAACTTCACCGGCAGAAATGTATCCTGGCAGAAATGCAAGAAGAAAGGACCATGCCCCGGCGAACATAAGGTCCCTGGAACCGGGAAGAGACCTCAATCCCCGGAATGGGTAGACTTTGCGTATGAGTGGCAGGGAATATACGAGGAATAGCACCAGCATCACTCCCAGTACCACGGGCCACACAGGGTTAAGAAAGACTGACAGCACGATGGAACCCGCTATAGCCATCAGTGAAGTAACAGTAAGGAGCGTGCGGCAGGATCTTATGAATTCCTGCCTTTGCAGTCCTGAAGGGCGGGAATATCCGGATTCAAGCACTGAGGTTACTGTTTGAACCCCATACAGAAAAAGAGATGCAGTCATAACCGGTATGAGCCAGTTCGCGATGCTCAGGATGGATGCCCCGGCAGCTCCCAGTATGAATGTCAGGGGCAGAACATGAAAATTACCGAAAACTGTGTTCTGAACCAGTTTCCAGATATTTCCAGTTCTAAGGCTACCCCCCTGTATCTCAAGAAGCCGTTCCCTTACTTTTCTTATGCTCCAGCTTGGTGTGGACGCTCCTGCGGTAAGAAGTACGTTTTCATATTCATTCAGTTCAGCTGCATCAAGCTCATCATGGGTTTCAATATGATAAGAAGGGAGACCTTCTTCCCTGGCTATCTCCGCGAGTCTGGCGGTATTAGCACTGTTCCTGCCTCCTACTACAACAATGCAGTCCACTACATCGCACATTTTACGCAGTTCATCCTGCCTGAGGTTAGTAGAATTACATATGGTGAAAGCATATTCCATATCCGGATACTTTTCCCGAAGGACATTCTTCGTTCTCTCGAATGTCTCGGTATTCTGAGTGGTCTGTGACAGAAGAAACGGCCTGGAGACACCTGAGAGATCCGCAATCTCGTCCGGGTCTGAAATGACCTGTGCCCTTTCTCCACCGTATGACAGGATGGATCTGACTTCCTGATGCAAAGGATCACCAAGTATTATGACATCGTAACCTTCCCTGCTTTTCTTCCTTGCTATTGCAAGGGCTTTGCCAACCCTGGGGCAGGTAAGATCCATGATCTTCAAAGGCAGCTGTTTCAACTGCTTACGTTTCTTCAGCGTAGTTCCATGGGTTCTTAGAAAGAGAGTACCCCTGTTCATGTTCTCCGGTGTCATGCATATGCTCACACCCCGTTCCTCAAGAGCGCGAAGAACCTGCGGATTATGAACCAGTTCCCCGTAGACCGCGTAGGGATCGTCTCCTTTTCGGAGTTCGGCCAGAACCATATCCACAGCCCGGCGAACACCCCAGCAGAAACCCGCTGTATGAGCAGTGATTACGCTCAAGTCCCTCTCCCTTCACAGATATGAGTGTAATAATAACATAACAGGGATGGAGCAGACGGAAAGACGGATATGAAAAGGCGGCGGGTTACCCCGCCGCCAAAAACACTGCAGTCTGTCAAATGATATTTATCTGTACAGACCCTTGATAGCTCCCCAGCTTTCGCTGTCAAGTGCGCCAGAGATAAACTCACCATCAACC
>JAIOSX010000168.1 GCA_021107345.1 Candidatus Aegiribacteria sp. | reverse complement strand
GTCCCATCTCTGGTGCATATATGGGACATCGAAATGCGCGTCGGGGTCGTCAGTACTGAAATTCATTCTGAGATCGGGGAGAGGGGGCACATGCATTCCATTAACGACACCATCACCGGCATCAGTCCAGACAATTTCTCCATTATCAAGCTCAACGGGATACAGGGAAACCAGGCGCTCCTCAAGGATGCTTTCAGTTCCCGTGAGAGGATCAATGCTCAGGATACTTCCCGATACGGGATACATCCCTTCGAATTCCAGGGACGAACAAAGTACGTTTCCCTCATCAGTCCAGGAAGGAAAGAATGCCAGGGAGTTCTGAAAAATCACTTTGCCCGCAGGGTCCAGCACGATGAATCCCCCCTGAGATCTTTCGGCAAGCAGCAGTCCTCCCGGCCCTGCTGCAATCCTTGAAAAAGTTGTTTCACCGCAACTGGATATCTCCGAAATCTCTCCGGAAAGGACATCAATCATATCAAGGCCACCGGTTTCACCGGTATAGAAAATACATTCTCCCGAGCAGGCCAGCGATGCGGAGAAACCTCTTGCGGTCCAGCCGCGCAGTTCTTCTCCTTGGAAATCGTATTCGGCAATCCTGTCTCTCTCAGCGATCAGAAAAGTGTTTTGCATGCACTCGAAGGGTCCGCTGAAATAATCCCCCTCAAACAATAGAAGCCTGTCGCCTTCATCAGTAATCCCAATGATTCTCTGTAGTCGTTCCGATGGACATTCCTTGAAAAGAATTCCTTCGTTGGTAAGGACAACATTGTGTCCTGCTCCGGGCTGAAAGGAGAGGATTTCAAGCTCTTCTTCACTATCTGCAATATAGAGCCCCGCATGGCGTCCGTCGGTGCAAAGCAGCCCATCCGGTGTATCCTGAAGGGCTATTGTGACCGATGAGGGATCTTGCAATCCGGCAAGTGCGAGAGCAATTATCAAAGCATTCAAAGGTATTACTTTCGTCGTCCTACAGGAGCTATGTAAATAGTGAATTCATCCTTACCGTCGAATCCAAGCAGAGAATCCATTGCCTCCTGGTCGTAGGCTCCTATGCCGCATGTGCCCAGGCCCGTTGCGGTACAGGCAAGATAGAGGTTCTGGCAGAGGTGTCCGGCATCAATGGCGATAATTTTGTGTGAAACAGGACCGTATCTCCATTGAGTTCTATAAGGGATAACAGACCAGACGAACGTAACAGCGCACTCCCCGCAAAAAGTCTGGCCGAGGCATCCGCTGGTCACCTTCTCCGGAGGCTTCTGTTCTCCAAGACAGACAATGGAGTGGTCGAGGGGAAGATACCTGTACAGTCCGGGTTCGATACCCGTAACATTGTTGACAAGAAGATATGTCACAAAAGGATGGCGTGCTCCCCCTGAAGGGACAGTACGCAAGGTTGCGACCCCGTTTCCAAGCACTTTCTGGACACCCTGTGTAGACCACAGGAGCCATGAGAGTTCCTCGAGGCTGACGGGGTCATCGGTGAATTTTCTTACGCTTCTTCTTGAGTTGAAAACTTCAAGGATATTAAGATCATCTAGATCAGGAATGATACCCGGTTTTACCGCCGGAAGATCTATTACAGCTATACTGCCATCAACCGGTTTCTGAACATAGGGATGTTCGATTCCCTTTGATTGATCACTTCTGAATCCTTCAAGCAGGTTCCAGTTCGCTTTAAGAAAATTCACTTCGGACATGAATAGATCCCTTCTACCAGTCAAGAAGATCTTCAGGAGTGGTATAGACTATCCACGATGCGAAAAGCCCGCCTTCTGAAAGCTCCGTTCTACCCGCGAAGAACAGGTTACCCTCGGAATTCATTGAAAGGCCGCTACTTGTATTCCAGAGGCTGTCGCCTGCGCATATCTCCCAGATGATCTTTCCCCAGGGATCAATTCTGTATAGTACAGCATCGTATTTACCGCTGCCGGAAGACATGGTGTTCCCGAGTATGATATATCCACCTGTTACCGGTTCGACAACGTCCCACGCTGAGTCGTTGTCTTCTCTCTCGATTTCATAAGACCAGATCTCATTCCATGAAAAATCCACTCTTGCGAGCCAGATGTTCGCCTGGTAACTGCCGCTCTCCATTGTTGATCCGGCAATAAAAAATCCGCCCTCTTTCGATTCAATAAGAACTCTGGCTGTTTCATGGCCACCATGATCGAAAGCCCTGGTATCTCTTTCAATACCTTCCTCATCTGTGATTACAATATAAAAGTTGCCCTCGCTTCCTCCAGCAAGAGCAAAGCCTCCATCCCTCAGGGCAGCTACGGAATAAGCTATTTCCGACTCTGATGTTCCGAAAGACCGTGACCACTGAAGATTGCCGTAGAAGTCGACAAGGACAAGCCATGCATCCTTTCTTCCTGATCCTGTGGATTCGGTATATCCCGCGGCGGCATAACAACTGTCTCCTGAGAGAGTTACATCGTAAAGAACATCATCTCTGAGATTCTCAAGGTGGTTGCACCAGACGATATCACCGAAATAATCGAACTTTGCAATAAATCCATCATAATCGGTTCCTGAGAAGATGCTTCCACAGACTATATATCCTCCCGGCACCTGAAGGACATCCTGGCCTGTTGTAGCAAGACCCCAGCCGGTAACAGTTTGCCACTGGACAAGTCCCAGTGGGGTATATTTCGTCAGAAGAAGGGAAGTTGTCTCCCCGTCTCCGAATGCGGATTCTCCTGCACAGACAGCTCCGCCATCATCCGTGCAGTCAACACCCCAGAAGCGGCAGTCAAATCCAGTTGTCAGATTTGTTTCCCAGATGATCTCCGGAGGACCTGAAATGATTATTGATGGTATTGATAGAAGGATAATCAGTGTGAGTATAAAGACAGGAGTGTCATGTACACGGCGAGTATGATCTGACGGAAACACTTGTTTCGCCCTCCTCCCCGGTCTACATAGTACAGTTGCATTTACCCTCAAATATGTCAAATCCATATTCTGCATCTTATCAATTAATACACCGAATCCGATTCCAGTGCAATTCCGATATTTCTGCCAACTTAACATGATAAATATAACATGAGAACGCAGTGACCTTATCTTGACCTGGAATCTAAAACAGCGTATGCTTTTTTTTTTAACTCGAAAGGAGAAACTATGAAAACGACCGTGTTCTTGTTTGTTCTGCTTGGTTCAGCCTCCGTTGCCTTTGGAGCGAACGACCTCCTTATCCTGCATTGCGAAGGGGCAGGCTTGCTGACCGGGGTCGAGAACAATATAGGTACCAATCCCTTCTACGGTTCGGTCGATTACATTGATGGTTCCCTTGCTCTTGTGCCTCTAGTGACTCTGCAGAACTATGATTGTGTCTTCACCTGGAACAATCATCAGTACATCGCTGGTCAGGGTGACATTCTGGCCGACTATGTGGACGCAGGAGGTAAAGTAGTCATCCTGGGATGGGGGATCACCCAGTGCTTCGGACGGATCCTCGATGACCCAGATTATTGTCCGATGATTGGAGCAAACAACCACCACGTAAATGTTGATATGGGAACCACCTACACACATGATATTCTCAACGGTGTATCGGCCATCAATTCTATTCACTGCTGGGTAGACGCCACGATGGAATCCGGAGCATACCTCATCGCTGAAAATACCCTGGGCACTCCTCTGGCGGCAATCAATGCCGGCAACAGTGTAATAGCCTTGAATATAGTAGAGGGTGACTATATAGCCTGGACCGGCGACGGCTGGATCCTGATGAACAACGCAATCGAGTTTCTCATAAATCCCATGTCCCTGGAAAACAGTACGTGGGGAAGCATCAAGGCAAACTTCTAGACAATGACCCTTTGGCGCTCCCACGGGGAATCGAACCCCGGTTTCCGGCGTGAGAGGCCAGCGTCCTAGCCGCTAGACGATGGGAGCGCATTCATTGATTTCAGGGCGCAAATATCGGGTATGTGGGCTGTTCAGTCAAGTCCGGTGGATGATTTCAGCTTTCCCCGAACAGCGAGTTGTATTTCTTTTCCAGCTGTTTCAATCTCTTCTTAGATAAATCCCCCAGCTCTTCCATGGCGCACCTGATTCTCATCCGGCTTATGTCGCTTCCCAGAATTTCCATCGTGTCGAAAAGAGGGGTCGAAACCGCTTTGCCGCTGATGGCGATGTACAAAGGCTGAGTAAGGGATTTCAGCTTGATGTTCAGCTTATCGGACAGCTCTTTGAAAAGTGAATAGATGTTCTCTTTGCTGAAGCTGTCAAGTTTTTCCAGTTCCCAGAGAATTATCTGAAGGATCTCACACGATTGGGTCTCATCCATATCCTTCAAAAGCAGTTCCTCCTTTGAGAGGGAAATTCTGTTGTTGAAGAAGTGGTTCGTCATGTCACCCCAGTCCGAAAGGCAGCTCATCCTGCCTTTGCAGATCGTAAGGATCGCTCCGAAATGTTCTCGGTTAAGCCCCCACTCCACAAGCCTGTCGAGAAGTTCTTCGGTTGAGAAATCTTCTCTTAAATATCTGCCGTTGAGCCAGAGAAGCTTGTCGAGATCGAAAACCGGTCCGCCTAGACTGATGTCCTCAAGCATGAGGTTCTCTATCATTTCCTGAATGGAGAATTTTTCTCTGTCATCAGAAAGGTGCCAGCCCATCATACCTAAATAGTTGAGAAGGGATTCCGGTAGAATTCCTGTTTTCCTGTACCAGTCAATGGATACGGGATTCTTTCTCTTTGACAGTTTGCTTTTATCCTTGTTGCGGAGAAGGGGAAGATGACAGAATACAGGTGTTTCCCATCCGAAGAAATCGTAAAGAAGGACGTGCTTCGGTACTGAATTTATCCACTCTTCACCTCTTATGATGTGGGATATCTTCATTAGGTGATCATCCACCACGACCGCAAGATGGTATGTGGGAAATCCGTCGGCTTTCATTATCACCTGGTCATCTATGGAAGCCCAG
>JAIOSX010000221.1 GCA_021107345.1 Candidatus Aegiribacteria sp. | reverse complement strand
ATTGAAGAGCGCTATCCCGTTGGAACCGAGATCGAGGGGAAGATCAGAAACCTCACATCATTCGGTGCTTTTGTCGAGATCGAAGAGGGTATAGACGGCCTTGTTCACATCAGCGATATGAGCTGGACAAGAAGGATAAATCATCCATCTGAATTACTCAAGAAGGGTGATGTTCTGAAGGTTGTCGTACTCAATATCGATGTGGAGAATAACCGCATATCACTTGGCCTGAAACAGACTCAGGAAAATCCATGGAATTCCATGGAAGAGCGCTATCCAGTAGGCAAGGATGCAAAGGGCGAAGTGGTGCAGCTTCTCGACAGGGGTGTTGTTGTACGTCTTGATGACTACATCGAGGGGTTCGTTCCTCAGAGCCAGCTGGGATGGGAAGACCTTGAAGACCCATCCGAGGTCATACGTGTTGAGGATGAGCTTCCACTGAGGGTTATTGAGCTTGAACCCTCCAGCAGAAGAATAGTACTCAGTGTAAGGAGTTACTTCAACGGCAGGCCAATGGAGGAACTGAGCGCTTTCAGGGAGAGCCTCGAAGGACGCGAAAAGCTGGAACCGGTAGTAGTAGAAACTGTCGATTCCACGGAAGAAACCGATTCTGAGGAATCTGAAGATGCTGTTGATGAGACCGCAGTGGAAGCATCAGAAGATAAAAACGCAGTCGAGGATACAGTTCCAGCTCCTGAAGAAGAGTCAGCTGAACCGTCTGAAGTAATCGCTGAGGAAGAGGCTGAAGAAGCTCAGGAAGAGGTTAAAGAAGCTCCGGAGAAGGCTGAAGAAGCCCCGGAAGAGGTTGAAGAAGCTCCGGAAGAGGTTAAAGAAGCTCCGGAAGAGGTTAAAGAAGCTCCGGAGAAGGCTGAAGAAGCCCCGGAAGAGGTTGAAGAAGCTCCGGAAGCAGATGAAGAAGACGGAAAGAAGTAAGAACTCAGGAACAGAATGCGGGAGGGGGGATGACTCCCTTCCGCGGTTTCAGCACAGGATCTACGGTCATACTCTGAGATGCAGGTTGAACGCTTTTGAGACCGAGGCTATTCTGGAGGAATTCAGACGCAGATGCGGAGTTGAAAGGGTTTCTGATCCCGGTGACGCCTCTATCATACTTGTGAACTCCTGTGCCGTGACCGGAAGAAGCACCGCAAGATCCAGAAAAGCCGTACGAGGTTTTTGCAGAAGGACCGATGCTGAGGTTGTTGTCACAGGATGTGTAGCGGAAGTAACACCTGAGGAGTTCGATGATCAGGATGTTGTTATTCTGCCAAATACCGCGAAAAAGGATCTTGTTGATATTATTGCCGGCAGGCTCGGGATTCCTCTCTCAAACAGATCTTTAAGCCTCAGTGAATCAGCCGGTGCAATATTTCCGTTCTGTGCCCCCGAGTTCATTGCGCGGACAAGGGCCTTCCTGAAGATCCAGGATGGATGCGATAACCACTGCACTTACTGCATTGTTCCCGCAGCTCGCGGTCCATCCAGAAGTCAGCCCAGGGAGCTGGTACTATCCCAGGCTGAGAGCCTTGCATCTGCAGGTTTCCTGGAAATTCTGCTTACAGGTGTGGACCTTGTCAGGTACGGCAAAGACCTCTACGGTAATGATTACGGTCTTGTGCATCTTGTACGTGACCTGCTTGAGATGGGTGGATTCAGGATACGTCTGAGTTCAATGGAACCGATCGGTCTTTCCACAGATATGCTCGAAGGAATAGCTTATCCCGGTGTTTGCAGGCATCTGCATATTCCCGTTCAGAGCGGATCCGACAGAATACTTGAGAAAATGGGGCGAATGTATTCAAGTGATGACATCAATAAGCTGTTTGACAGGAGTATGGAGCTGTTTCCCGGTATCGGCATAGGAGCGGATGTGATAGTGGGATTTCCCGGTGAAACGGAGTCGGATTTCAAGAAGACTGTTGATCTTGTCTCGCATCCGGCGGTTGCGTACCTTCACGTTTTCCCTTTCTCCGCAAGACCCGGTACTCCGGCTGCATTGATGCTATCAGACATGATACATACTGAAACAGTAACGGACAGAGCGGAATATCTCCGTTCACTGTCCCGGGAAAAGAGAAACCGATTCAGAAGGTCACAGATAGGAAGCGATGTTCTTGTTCTTGTGGAATCAAGGACAGACGGGGACTCCGGCAGATTGATAGGTATGACCGATAACTATATTCCCGTTATCAGCCCCCGGGGCAGCAGGGAGGGGGAGATGGTGGAAATGACACTGACTGAGAGGGATATCTGCTGGAGTATCAGATAAATAGATGAATTACGATAAAGGATATCTGGTGGGGATTACAGGGAACAGTGGCTGCGGGCAGAGTACTGCAGCAGGTTTCATCACAGGGCACTGCTGTGGTGTATGCTCACTTGACCGGATAGGCCACAGGCTTCTCAGTAAGCCGTATGTTCTTCGGGATCTGGCGGCCGGCTTCTCAAGAAGCGATCTGCTGAGTATGAGTGAGAATGAGATATCGTTTTCGACGATACAGAGAAGATGACTATACTTAATTCGGTTCTGCATCCCCGCATGGTCCGATGGGCTTCAACTTCCGCTGCGTTTCTGAAAAACAGCAAAGGTATACGGGTTATTGAAGGTGCTCTTCTTTATGAACTGGGGATAGACAGGTATCTCAACTATATGATCGTTATAGAAGACACTCCTGACCGAAGCGCAGAACGGCTTGTGTTAAGGGATGGTATTACTGCTATAAACGCACTGAAAAGATGGAAGCGGCAGCTTCCTATCAATGTAAAGGCATCCAGAGCAGACTATGTAGTACATAATTCGCAGGACCTGGATTACATGAAGCAGCAGATTCTTAATATATTCGAGGAACTTGAAAGAAGACTACTCATTTAAATCGGGAGAGAATATGGCGCACAAAACCAGAAAAAAGTTTACTAAGAGCGAATTGAAAAAGGATCCAGTCAATGAAGCCCTGATGAAAGCATTGGTTCTCCTTCAGGACCATACCAGGCAATTCATTATAGGCGGCATTGCTCTGATTGTTGCCGTTCTCGTTATCCAGTCACTTTCCAGCGATGCCGACAGACAGGCCAACGAATGTCTGGCTCAGTATTACCTTGCCGGTCAGATGTACAATATGGGGATGGAGAATCTCCGATATGGTGATATCGAAACGGCCGTAGAACAGCTTCAAAGCGCACAGCAGACAGCAAACAACAATTACCGGACCTACCCGGGAAAAGAATCAGGTAAACGGTCGATTATACTGGCTGCAAAGATCGGGATAATGTTCGGGATGAACGACGATGTCATTGCTGAACTACAGAATTTCCTGGCTGCCGATCCCGGGAGGGACCTTGAGAATTCAGCCAGCCTGCACCTTGCAATAGCACTTGAGAACAGAGGCGGCGCTAACGATCTCACGAATGCGCAGGATCTTTACCAAAATATTCTCGAAAGCACGCCAGAGAATTCACAGCTTGCACTGGAGTCATATTCAGGGCTTTCCAGAATCCTGTACACACTCGAAGATTACGAAGCATCAAGTGCGAATCTTGAAGCTGCGCTCGAGATATCTCAGGATACCACTAGTTTTGTTTCCTACCAGATAGCGCGTCTTGAACTGGCAATGAATTAGCCCTTAAAACCAACAGAAAATAAGAAAGGCCGGGTGAAATATCCCGGCCTTTTTTCTATAGAAGAAGGGGGGAGACTCCGGTTTCATGTGATAAGTGACATTCTTTACAACATAATGGTTCTCCTCTTGACTCCATCTCACCTTTATGCTAAACTGAAAACACAGACATAAATACAGCAGCATCATAATATTAAGCAGGTAAGATCGAATTGATATAAATTCTTCAACACCACTCATGTCAAATGAAAGGACAATATTATGGACCCCCCCCCGACAGCATAAATGTCCGCATCGGCTGGATCAGGCTTGAGGAGTCGGCACAATGAAGAATGTATTCAGGATTAATACTGCTGTACTATTATTGTTACTGCTATACCCATGTTCTGTTCTTATCGCAGGCGTTTCATTCCAGATAGACTGGTCCGGTG
>JAIOSX010000198.1 GCA_021107345.1 Candidatus Aegiribacteria sp. | reverse complement strand
GAATATATCTGCCGTACCGGTGCGGAGATCAAATGCGGCGTTCGTGTTGGTAAAGATGTGACCCTTGATGAACTGAGGGAAAGACATGATGCTGTCTTCGTTGGTCCCGGGGCATGGACTGGAAAAGCCATGCGGGTTGAAGGTGAATTCGATACAGAGGGCGTAGTAACCGGTGCGGATTTCCTCGTTGAAAAGGCTGACGATCCCCAGGTACTTTCAGGGACAGTGGTCGTTGTTGGTGGAGGTAATACCGCCATGGATGCCGCCCGGATGGCGTGGAGGCTTAATGCTGACAAGGTTATCGTTCTTTACAGGAGAACAAAAGCTGAAATGCCCGCAGATAAGATGGAGATCGAAGATTGCCTGGAAGAGGGCATAGAGATAATGGAGCTGGCTGCTCCAACTGGTATTGTGAAGAAAAACGGCATGATCAGCGCCCTTCACTGCCAGAGGATGAAGCTCGGTGAGCCGGACGATTCCGGAAGACGCCGCCCCGTTCCCATTGAGGGTGCTGAATTCGATCTTCCCTGCGATCTGGCTATTTCTGCTATCGGCCAGAATACAGTTCTCGACGGTCTTATTGATACGGATGATGGTGAGCTGGATCTTACAAGGTGGAACACCTACATCATCGATTCAAAAACAATGAAAACTAACATTGAGGGTGTATTTGCAGGGGGAGATGCCGCTGATGACGGACCCACCGTTGCCATCGACGCAATCAGGGACGGTCAGAAAGCTGCGAAAGCAATAAAGGCCTGGCTTCTGAGTGAGGAACTTGAACCTGAACCCTTCCTGGCTAGCAAGGAGTTCTGGTCAAAACCCGGCAAGGCAGAACTCGGAGACATAAAAGAATCACCGCGTCACGAAGTTCATCTGATAGATGTTGATGACAGGCGCAACAACTTTCTGGAAGTGTCAACAGGTTTTGAACCCGAGGATAATGATCACGAATGCAACCGTTGCCTGTCATGCGGCTGCGTAAGGTACGATGACTGCGACCTCAGGCTTTACGCTGAGGAATACGGCGTGGATATGGAGCATTTCAAGGGTTATGTGCGAAAGCACAAGGTTGATGAGCGTCATCCGTATATCTCTTATGATCCGAACAAGTGTGTACTCTGCGCAAGGTGCATCAGGACGTGTGCGAGAGTACTGCCTGTTTCTGCCATCGGGTTCATAGGCAGGGGCTTCAAGACGGAAATGCGGCCTGCTATGAACGATCCTCTCGTTTCTACAAGCTGCGTAAGCTGCGGTAACTGTATTGACGCTTGTCCTACGGGAGCCCTTACAGTGAAATACCCCTTCTCCGGAAGGGCATGTCTTGAAACTGAAGACGTAAAAACCCACTGCGGTTTCTGTTCACTCGGTTGTGAGATCCTCGTGAGATCCTTCGGTGTTGGAAGGTATTTCATAGCTTCTTCAGGAATTCCGGGAGACTACCTGTGCAGATACGGCAGGTTTGGACAGGAATATTTCATAAAGCAGGAAAGGTTTACATGTCCAGTTGAGAAGGATGGATATTCCTACAGCCCGGTGAGTTTCGAGGGGGCGAACGGGAGAATAGTAAAATCCCTGAAACAGGTGGCCGACGAGCATGGCCCTGAAAGTGTTGCCGTCTTCGTATCCCCTGAACTTACAAATGAGGAGATCTACCTTGCAGGAAAAATTGCAAGGGAGGGCATAGGGACGAACAACATCGGCTCACTCGCGATACTATCAGGCGGCGGGCGTTCCGGTGTGCTGGATACTGCATTCGGATTCACGGCTTCCACATCCGATAGAAGCTGCATTGATAATGCTGACCTGATCATCTGTAACAACACATCCCTTCAATCCGATCATCTGATACTTGCAGTGGATGTTATCCAGGCTGTTAAGAACGGGGCGAAGCTCATCGTTTCGAATTCTGTTCTGGACTCAATGGACCAGCACCTTGCTGCCCTGGCAGTAGATCCCATGAGAGGCAGAGCTTCAATCTTCTGGAATGCTGTTATGCAGGTACTCATAGATGATGGAGATGTTTCTCCGATGGACATTGACGGAGGTGAGGAATTCCTTCTGGGCAGGGAGGTTTCAATAGAACTGTCAGCTGACCGATCCGGTGCGGAGGAATCGGATATTTACGAAACGGCTGAGCTTATCCGTCATTCGGGAAACGTTGTTTTCATTCACAGCCCGGACAGAGCACAGGGCTCATCGCCGGATGACATGGAAATATTCGCAGATTTGGCTCTGTTGCTGAGGGGCGCAGGCAAGGTTTCAGATATGCTTCTTCCAAGGTTGATTGCGAACAGCGCAGGCCTTGAGGTTATGGGAGCAGATCCTGCCTTCGGGTACGGCAGAATCCCTGCCGGTGAAGAGCTGCCGGGAGCCTCAACAAGTCAGGAGCTAAGGGAAATTCTTGAAGCGGGAACAATTAGAGCGGCACTGATAATCGGTGAGAATCCACTGGAGTATAACAAACCGGGTTCCTGGTTCCGTAATACTGAATTCATTGCTGCCATGGACTGGACAGATACTGAAACCACCAGATTTGCTGATGTTACACTTCCGGGTTCGACCTTCCTGGAGACTGCTGGATCAAGGTGCAACTTCGAAGGGAACCTGACCGAGTATGCAAAAGCGGTGATACCGCCATCGGGGAAAACCGGAGTGGAGGTTTTACAAGCTCTGGCGGGTGCTTTCGATATTGATGTTTCGATTGAAAATATTGATAGTATTGTCAGGGATAAACTCGGAGATCTTGTACGGTTCTACTGGAATACCGGGGAGGACAGGAACTGGGACGGCAGGGGAACACTCATTCCCGTTTTGGCAGACGCAAAAGCTGCTTCTATCCAGCCGCCGATGACACACTCCCAGGAATACCGAAAGGAAATCCTTGAAATAGGTACCGAACGCTTCCGCGTAATTTAGCAATTAGGGACGGAGGTAATTAGATTTTTTAATTACCTCCGTCCCTTTTTCAACTTCTTCGCTATATCTACCGGGTTTCCGAGCAGTAAAAGGAATTCCGAATCTGTCCTTCATCTCTACCATGAACTGCTTACTGCCTATTGGCCTGTTTCTTTTAGCTGCTTTGCGTAATTCCAATAAATGAACGATATCCGGATTTATAGAAAGATATGTACGCCAATCATCTATCATGGAATACAGGTTACTGTCTAATTGAACTAGAGGGTCAGAGAGTACTATTCCAACGTGAAAACCTGCACTTGACCACCTGTAGTCCCATGCATTCCTGACTATTCCGGCTCGTACAGGATTCTGTTCAACGTAACGAATCGCATTGTAAAGGTATGAAGGGCCAAGGGGGCTTGAATGGAATCGGTTCTGCCATAGATGTCCACGCCAGTCGAACTGTGAGTTTATATGCCTTGAGTAGATCGAATGAGCCTTTCTAAAGCACAGTGAGAGTGAAACTTCTTTTTCGGGGATTGCGATCAGATGTACATGATTATCCATAAGGCAGTAGGAAAGAAAAGAAACACCATATTCATATGAAATCTTTCTGAGAAGGTAGAGGTATCTGAACCTGTCTGAGTTAGAGAAGAAAACACTCTGATTTCTGTTTCCCCGCTGAACGATGTGATGCGGCAAACCGGGAACGACTGTTCTTGCTATTCTTGCCATGGTAAACAAATGTATAGTGAAATATTCTAATTTGTCAAGGACTGTTGATTAGGGACGGAGGTAATTAGAAATTCTAATTACCTCCGTCCCTAATTATAGTTAATTTATTCGCAAATTTGCATTAAAATCTCTCCGTCCCTATTATTCAATACTCAGGTTTGCCGTGAGTAGTAACAAAGGGGGATGAATTGCTAAGAGTTGAAAATTTGCGCAAAGTGTACAGGAACAGAAAAAAGAACGTTACAGAAACCGTTGAAGCGGTCAAAGATGTCTCCTTCGAATGCAGCCCGGGTGAGATTTTCGGACTTCTGGGACCCAACGGAGCCGGAAAGACCACTACTCTTAGATGCGTATCCACTCTGATAAAACCCACCAGCGGCAACGTATACATTGACCAGTTCAATGTACTGGATGACGAGAAAGACATCAGGTCCAGGATTGGTTTCCTCACTTCGGACATGAAACTCGACGGATTCTTCACTCCCGATTACATGATGGATTATTTCGGCGCCCTCAACAAGATGAGCAAGAAGGATATAGAGTTAAGGAAAGAATACCTTTTCAAAGAACTTCAGATGACGGATTTCATCCATAAAAAGATAGACAAACTTTCAACGGGCATGAAGCAGAAGACCGCTATCGCCATAAGTCTCATTCATGACCCGGAGGTTATCGTATTTGATGAGCCGACCAACGGTCTTGATGTGATTACATCAAAATCGGTGACCGATTTCCTCAAGAAGTATGCAGAAGCAGGGAAGACAATTGTGATATCCACCCATATTATGAACGTGGCGGAAAAGATCTGTGACAGATTCGGGATACTGGTTGAAGGTGAACTGAAAGAAGTTGGTTCGCTTGCGGATATACTTGAAAGCAATTCCTCGGACAGCCTTGAGGATGTATTCTTCGGTTACATCCTTCCCAATGCAGAGGAGGAGGTGAGTCATGCTCAGTGACAGCATTATCATTCTGAGAAAAGAACTCAGACGAATCTTCACCGACAGGCGCATGGTGGCCATGTTGGTTCTCCTGCCTCTTGTCATGCTCCCCGTGATGTACTCGGTAATGGCAAAAATGGGTGCTTCCAGGGATTCTGATATCACTTCATTCAGATCGACTATCTGCGTTTACGAAGGAGTCGGTAATGAAGGCGTCATGGGTCCTTTCATTGAGGCAATCTCAACGATTAACACTGAGCTTGAGATAGTGCAGTTAAGCGAGATCGATGCTGTAAAACAGGCTATCACCGATAAGGGAAAGGAACTCCTTCTGGTAATGCCTGATAATTTTCATGAAAGCCTCGCAGGATACAGCACTTTCGATATCGCTGTCTATTACAATTCCACTGCGGATTACTCACAACACGCCTATAGCAGAATTAACGAAGTCATGACTTCACTCAATGGAGACATAGTAAGAGAGAGAATCCTGGAAAGGGATCTCTCGGAGGAGATACTCAGCGTATTTACAATAAATGAAGTTTCGAAGCAGTACGATCTTGCGAAGGAAGGCAGTGTAATCGGGAAGATAATCAGTATGCTCCTTCCTTTCTTTATAATCGTCTACCTCTTTGTAAATTCCATGAAAGTAGGGCTTGATACGGTTGCAGGTGAAAAGGAGAGGGGAACTCTGGCTGTGATTCTTGTGAATCAGGTCAGCAGACTTTCTATCGTTATCGGCAAGATGATGTCCGTGATGATAGCCGCAATTATCGGAGCGGCAAGTTCAGCAATCGGTCTTATCATCGGGTTGAGATATTTCATCGGAATGTTCGGTGCGTCGGGTGCTGTCATCACGACTTACAGCATGAGCTCAACTCATATCCTCCAGCTCGATATCATTATGATCCCTCTGGCTGTTCTTGTGGCAAGCCTGGTTCTCATCGTATCAACT
>JAIOSX010000355.1 GCA_021107345.1 Candidatus Aegiribacteria sp. | reverse complement strand
TCTTCGTTTTCCATGGCTGTTTTGAGAGGTTTATACTGATATGACAGCATTATGCTTTGCTCTGACTATCGTCAGCAGCATTTCTTTCAACTGGGGTTTCGAAACGTCCCAATCCTACATTTCCTCAATTGTCCCGGATGCTGATGGAACTATGTGGTGTGCAACTGCAGGCGGGATAATTCATTACGATCCTCAGAACGGCTGGTTGGACAGCTTTTCATACCCTGATCGGATGACCTGGATATCCGCTATAGATCTGTATTTAGTTGATTCTCTCATGTGGGTCGCTACTGGTGGAGGAGGTTTAGCTCTCAGGCAGGCGGATGATACATGGAAGGTCTTCTCCTCTTATGAAGGTGTTCCGGGTTCCGGATACGTCTATTCTGTTTATGAGGGCGGAGGATATATATGGGCCGGTAGCGACGGCGGATTATCGCGCGGGAATACCGATGCTTTCCTTCCCATAGATTCTGATCTTACAGGAGGAGCCTTTAAAGCCAGTGAGGTGACGGATATTACAGGTATCGGTAATACAATGTACCTGGCAACCGACAGGGGAGTGTATTCCCTTGATCTTAATGAAAGTGTTTTTAATCCGGGATCCTGGACAAGCCATGAGGATTCAACACTGGCACTTGGGATAGATAATATTTACATAGTTTCCGAAGATTCCGTTTTCGGATATGGCTCTGGTGGAGTCTCTCAGATGATGGGTGACAGTTGGGTACGATTGCTGGACTATTCCTCCAGCGCCGATTCGGTTGTAACCGGGTTACTGGTTACGGGAGATGGTCTCATCGCGGCATGCAGGAAGGTTATACTGTACAATGGCGGAAGCTGGGAGCATTACGGATCCGGATATCCGAACGCAAGTTATGCATCATGCCTGAACGAGGTTTATGGAAAAATATGGTGCGGTTACGGTTTGTTAGCTGCAAACTGCAGGGATACAGGTAACGGACTTGGCTATCTTGATAACGGAACCTGGGACAGCCTTCCAGTGCCTGGTATGGGCGCTCCAAGCTGTTACCAGATGGCCCGGGATGAAGACAGAGTTTATCTGGGCAGTCATCGGGTCGGTCTAATGGCATTCTACCCGGACAGCGGCTGGACGATGTTCAATAAACATACAACTGAAATGCCCAATGTTCTCAGAACCTATTCAGCAGCAAAGTCCGGCTGTGCCGGGATCTGGACAGGCAGTTACCACTGGGGTCTTACATGGATAGATGACAGAGGGACATATTCCATGGATGACGATACGGTTATAACCTACGTCTCGGATTCACTTCCAGGCCTTTCACCTGAAGTAGTCCAGATCGTTTCGCCTCTCCTTAATAACCAGGTTGTAATGCTTGCATCTCAAAGCGGAGCACTGCTGGTTGCCCAGGAGACATTCTGGCAGACACCTGATGAGCCCAGCGGTATCGTTGCCGTGTCCGGCGAACCCGAGGAGGGAAATCTTCAGTGGACTACCAGGATCCAGAATGATGGCCTTGCGAACAAGAACATACAGATGCTGTTTCCTTGCGGAGATGACAGTCTATGGATAGCGTTTTCATCGGAAGGGGGCTGCCAGCTTCTTGTACATGGAGGAGATCCCATGGACATATCTTCGGACACCTGGTATCCTGGATATAATCAGGCATACACTACATCCTGGGGACTTCCCTCAAACCAGATCTACTGCTTTGCCATGAATGCTGATGGAGACATTCTGGTCGGAACTGGAAATGGTATATGTTGCTGGAATGGCAGCGTATTTGTTGAGATAGCCGGAGTTGCCGGATTGATTAAAGCCATGCAGGTGGACAATAACGGGGTAATCTGGTGCATGACTGAAGATGCGATTTACAGTCTTGACGGAGCAGATGTAATCGAATTCACAAGTTCAAATTCAATCTACATTCCAACAAACAGAACGGAAAATGAATTCAGTTACTTCAATCCTGAGGATGGAACGGTATACTTTTCATCACTTACAGGCCTGTGGTCGATTTCTTCACAGCAGAATAATGTGGAAAGCCCGGATTTGCTCTTCTACCCGCAACCTTTCCTGCCGGCCGAGGAAGCACTGCACATTGTATGGTCGGGACCCGATGAACGGATTGATGCAAAATTCTTCTCCCTGACGGGAGAATACCTGGGTTGTGTTCAGGCGGACAGCTGGGAGGCATGGATCTGGGATGGTACACTGGATGGAGAATCTCTGGCCAGCGGTGTTTATATCGTACTCGTTGAGACAGACAGCGATGTAATCAGAAGCAAGATTGCAATAGTAAGATGATCTCCTTGAGACAGATTAAGACCGGTGACAGAAACGGATGGATGGATTTCGTCCTCCGATCAAATAACGGTACCGTTTTTCATTCACCTGATTTTCTGGATTATCACCCGGAAGACAGATTCAGGAACCATCACCTTATAGCTGAAAATAAAAATGGTATCGTATCCGTAATTCCAGGTGCGTTGACTGAGAGGGAGGATGGAATATGGTTCAGATCCTATCCGGGGGCCTCATACGGCGGACCGGTATTCGACGATTCCCTCGGTCTGAGTAAAATCGAAGGAATAGTAGACGAACTCATATCTTATTGCAGGTCTCAGGGATTCCGGGGTATAGAAATGACTCCCCCTCCAATAATCTATTACCGCAGACCCCATAACTACCTGGAATTCACTCTTATTAAACGTGGATTCAAGTACAGAAGGAGGGAACTTACAGCGGTAATTGATCTCAGCAGATTCGGAGAGGAGCTCCGGCTGGGTTTTCGATCATCTGCCTTGAGAGGCGTAAGGAAAGCAGTCAAGAGTAGTGTAACAGTTGAAGAAAATCCTGATTTTTCGCTTTTTTATCATGTACTGGAATCAAACCTGCAGCAGCGTCATAATGTCAAGCCAACCCACTCACTAGAGGAGCTTGAGAAACTCCGGAACCTTCTGGGAAGAGACCATGTCAGACAATTCATTGCCTTGCGGGACGGAAAGGTTCTTGCGGGAATGGTGATGTTCCACTGCAATCCGAGGGTCACACTCGCGTTCTACATTTCCCATGACCAGGAGCACCAGGCACTCAGACCGGTCAATCTTGTATACGGGGAAGTCATAAGATGGGCCAAGCAGATGGGGTATCATTATATGGATCTTGGAACGTTTACCCTGGACATGGATATCAACCACGGTCTCTGCAGGTTCAAGGAATCTTTTTCAGCGAGAGGCATTTTCAGAAACACCCTGTTCGGAAGCGTTTAGTGGAAACACTTCACAGATCCCGCCTTCGTGCTGCTATCTTTCTGTGGACAGGACTGCTCGCGCTTGTTTTCAGCGGCAGGATGTACACAACGGACGCACTTGCCCAGTATGAGGTTGCCGGATCGTTCACAGGTCAGAGATCATTCATGACCGTTTCAGGGGACTACGGATGGGCTGTTCAGGGTACCAGACCCGGCCTTTTCATCCCTCACGGTTCAGGATTTTCAATTCTCCTTATCCCTGCAGCAGTTGCTGGAAAAATTCTGGGGCTCAACGCAGGCAAGCTCGTAATGGCTCTTTTGAACGCAGGTTTCAGCCTGGCGCTGATTGGTTTCTGGTACGCGTCAGCAGTTAAAAAGTACTCCGAAGTTCCCGTAGTGCGATTCATAACGATTGCCATTTGTGGAATGGTTCTGGTTTACGGAAAAATGACTTTCGATGTTACTGCTGCCACCGCTGCCGCCATGGCAGGTTTTTACTTTTCACTTCACGGTCGAATGTTTGCAGCCGGTCTCTGTCTTGGGCTTGCCATCCTTGTAAGAGTCGACAGCCTGATTCTGCTTCCCCTGTTCTGGACCGACTGGAGGAACATGAAAAAACTTCTCATGGGGCTTGTTCCATTTATCCTCCTTATACTTTTTCTGAACTGGTACAGGTTTGGAAATCCATTCCTTGACGGCCATGGACAGGATCCCGCAATTACTGTTGAACTGTTCAAAGGAGGTATCCCCGGTCTTCTTCTGAGCCCTGGCAAGGGTCTTCTATACTATGCTCCGCTCTGTATCTTCGCGTTTTTCTTTCAGAAGGACTGGAGACTCTGGACCCCATTTGTACTTTCTCTCTTTTTTCACGGAATGCTCCATGACTGGTCCGGCGGTACGGGATGGGGACCCCGCTTTCTTTTCACCACACTGCCATTTCTGCTCCTGCCGCTGTCCTTCAAGGGTACAGGGGGGAAGCTTTTCTGGATAATCGCCATACTGGGCATTATCGTCTGCATCCCAGCTTTCTGGAGCAATCCCAGTCTGCTTGAGCAGGCAGCTGGCGCGGATCTCTTCATTGAACCTTCCCGGCAGGCAGTACTCTGGACCTGGTCCTCATCTCCACTTATTTCAGCATTCAGAAGTTTCGCAACCGGCGTACCTGATCTATTCTGCGCAACTGCAGCGGCTTTTGCAGGTATTTCAATCTGGATAGGAATCCTTGCTCAGGTCTCAGCTGCAGCGGTATTGGCCGCGGCAGGAATACTTGTGTTGAAGAAAAGCCGCAGCAGCGGGAATAGTACATCATGAAGATCCTGCATCTTTCACCACAGAACTACACGGGAACAATAGACCTTTTTGTCCGGGGGCATGTATCACTGGGCCATGAAAGCAGCCTTGTTACTTTCTACAGAGCGGTAAACCTCTACGAGGAGGATATATGCCTGAATCTCCCCTTTGTCGGTCCCATGAGCTGGCTGCTGAAGCTAAAAAAACTGGTAAGGGCTGGAAGTCTGCAGGTTCCCAACACGGGAACTGCAGAGCGGATATTCTGGAATCCAAGCTCGACTGAGAACCTCGCACTCAGGTTCAGGGATATGGTATGGAAACCGATTGTTAACAGGGCCGCCAGTGAATATGGATTGTGGGATTTTGATATATACCACCTTGAGGGGGGAATGAGCTTTTACAGAGACGGCAGGGATGTAATTGCCCTGAAAAAGGCCGGTAAGAGGATAGTCTCTTACTATCATGGTCTGGATCTCAGAGTGAGGGGAGCCATTAGACCTGTATGGGAGGTGACGGATCTGAATCTTACCTGTGAATTCGACCTTTACCAGAGATATCCAGAAGTGAACTATCTTTTTCTGCCCTTTGATCAGAACGCTATGCCCTCGGTCGAACCTCCCCCCGGTAAGGTACGTATATGTCATGCGCCCAGGATCAGGTCGGTAAAAGGTACCGAAGAGATAATAAGCGCCGTGGATGATCTTTCAAGGGATATTCCTGTTGAACTTGTTCTCATTGAGAATATGACCAATGCTGAAGCCCTTAGAATGAAAGCCTCATGTCATATTGCGATAGATCAGGTGGCAAGTGGGGATATGGGTTATGGAGTAAACTCTCTGGAGAGCCTTTCCATGGGTATCGCCACAGTGACTAATCTAAGTCACGCATATGAGGAATTCATCCCCGATCATCCATTCTTTCTTACAAAACCGGACACACTGAAACGTGATCTGAAAGAACTTATCCTTGACCGGGAACTAAGGGAGAAGCATGCCGTGGCCGGACCCCCCTGGATCAGAAAAAAACACCACTGGCTCTCGGTAGCTGAGGAACTGCACAGGATATACCGGAATCTCGGGTGGGAGGTAATCGCTGATGGTTGAGCATTCCATATCTGCACATAGCAGAGACCTTTCAAGAGAATCCACTTTTTATGCCCTTGCAATGGTCTTCAGCGGAATGATTCAGGTTGCATTCCTGCCGTTCATCTCCAGGCATCTTACAGCTGACGCTGCCGGGGAACTGGGTACATTGAGAATAATTGCGGAGGCCATTGCCGGTATTGTGGTTCTGGGGCTCCCAACGGCGCTCATCAGAGCATGGCATAGAACAACGCAGCGCCGTGGCGTTCTATTAAGGGGAATTACATTCCCTCTGGTTCCCACACTGCTTATGATTGCGATAGTTCTGTTCCTGCAGGGTTTTCTGAGATCTTTTCTGAATTTGCAGCATCCTGAATACCTGCTTCATGCGATCCTTCTGGGAATCGGTATTGCATACGTTCAGATTGCTCTATCTATTCCAAGAGCCGATGGCCTGGCTGGAAGGTATCTGATTCTCCAGCTTATCAGGGGTTTTCTGGCTCTGGGTCTTCTGGCCCTTCTGCTTTTTTCCAGAACCATGGATACGATACCTTCGTTCATGACCGCAAGGTGGGCACCCTCATTCCTGATTGCCTTCGCTGCGGTAGTGATGATGTGGAAAAAAACCGCAGATTCAAAAAATATAAAGGGACAGGAAGGGCTTACGAAGGAGATTCTTGGATTCAGCCTTCCCCTCATCCCGGCCACTCTTTCCATGATAGTGCTTTCTTCAGCCGATATGTTCATGCTGAGAAGTATCTATCCCGATATGGCTGAAAGCGGATATTACGAATGGGCCAGCAGAGCCTGCCTTGTTCTCATGCCGTTGATACTGGGTTTCAACATGGCCTGGAAGCGATTCATCTTCAGGAAAAAAAGAACCGGAGGCACACTGGCCGAACTGGGAAGAGCAGGGCTGCTTTTCATGTTGCTTGTGAACTGGGGTTCTTTGATCCTGGCGATGTCCTCACCTTGGATAGTCCCTCTCATAGGTGGCGGGCAGTTCCTTCGGGCCGCTGGAGTTCTGCCGACCCTTGCAGGAGCAACTGCACTTTATGGACTGTTCCTCGTTTCCCAGACAGGTTGTCTGCTCACCGGGCAGACCAGGTATATAGCAGGAATGACCCTGTTCGGAGCCATGCTGAATATAGGATTCAACCTCCGCTTAATACCTGTTGCAGGAGCCCTGGGTGCTGCCTTTGCAACCCTTGGAACGAACCTGTTCATGGCCCTGAGTCTTTTCTGGCTTGGAAGAAAGGTGTTCCCGATCAGCTTCTTTGTGGTGGTGCTGACTGTTTTGCCCCCAATCGCTTTTGGACCCATGGCAACCCTGAATCCTACCTGGAGAGCAATTGTCGTTATTGTTGCTACGCTTATCACGGTTTCAGCAATAGCTTTCCTCAGACACATGGGTACACGGCTGGAAGGCGGTACTTTCGATGAAACCTGAAATATCCCTTCAGATTCCGATAAGGGATGGCGGTGAACACTTCCGGGTATGCCTTGAAAGCCTTCGGAAGCAGGATACGGGAGGAATCCCGTGGGAACTGATAATCGTTGATGATGGCAGCAGGATTCCTGTGGAGGATGACTTTGACCTGAGTTTTCCCGGAACGGTGAATGTCAGTGTAATCCGGCTTGAAAGCAGTGGAAAACGGTTGGATGGAGTCAAGCGCTCCCATTTCATTTCTTTCGGATGCTGACATCAGGTTTCCATCGGATATTGTCAGGAAACATCTTGAATTGCACCGCATGGGACGTGGAGACGTAATCATGGGTGCCAGAGTGGATGCCTGGCAGGAAAGCGCAACTCCGTGGCAGAAATGGTTTGATACAAGGGGAATGGGGAACCGAAGGGCAGGGATGTTTCCACCCCGGTATTTTGTTACCGGTAACATCAGCCTTCCCCTGTCTCTTCTTGAATCGACTGGAGGATTTAATGTCGCGTTAGATCACTGGGGCGGAGAGGATACTGAACTCGGATTCAAACTTGCCAGGAAAGGAGTATCCCTGTACTGGGATCCCGGCTTGAGGGTGTATCATCTTGAGACTGATGCTACAGTTCGGGAGCATTCGGCAAAAATGTTCGAGTACGGTAAATTTGGGATCGGATATATTCTTGAGGAAATTCCGGAAGCGGAAGGTCTTCTGGGGAGCAACTGGATTAAACCGGTATTCTCAAGACCTGCAAATCCTGCAACCATGGCTATGAGAGTACTGGTAAAATTTGCTCTTCTCCCACCTGTATACAGATGCGTACTTAGGTGGATGGAGAAGTTCGGCAAACCCTCTTTTCTGTTCACATACCTTTCAGTCGGTGGATGTTTAATGGGATTATCAGGTAGGAATTTTGAATAGAGTTGAATGCACTTGCAGCCTCCTCAGGGATCATTTCCCGGCAGCTGTAGAAATCCTGCAGCTGAGAGAGCTGACTACATGGAAGACCGGAGGTCCTGCTGTTTCGGTAGCTGCAACTTCTTCCGGGATGCTTGAAGACCTGCTTGGTCTGACTTTCAAGGAAGGGATTCCCTGGTTCATTCTCGGACGGGGATCGAATGTACTGGCTTCGGATTCCGGCTGCAAAGAAGTGATTATCAGGCTTTCAGGGAATATGGCCGAGACCGCATGGCATCGTTCCGAGAACGGTTGGAATCTTATGACAGGTGGAGGTGTTCACCTTCCGTCATTGTCCGGGGCTGCCTGCAACAGGGGAGCTTCAGGACTGGAATTCGCAATAGGTATTCCCGGAACTATAGGTGGTGCTGTATTCATGAATGCCGGAGCATACGGGAACTCAATATCTGATTTCCTGAGCCGTGTTTCAGTATTAGATTACAGAGGTTCTACGAACATTATTGCTGGAGATGAATGCTGTTTCGGATATAGGTTCAGCAGATTTCAGAAAGAGAGAACAGTTATAACAGGTATAGAACTGTCGCTGGGGAATGATAATCCTGCTGTTCTTCGTTCCGAGGGGAAGAGAATTCTTTCGTTACGTAGAAAGAAGTTTCCCCTTCTATACCCCAACGCCGGAAGCGTATTCAGAAAACCAGATGAGGGAATCCCCCCCGGTAAGCTGATAGAAGATGCCGGATTGAAAGGGAGGTCTGTCGGTGGTGCCAGGGTTTCCCGCAAACACGCGAATTTTATTATAAATACTGGAAAAGCAACATCTGATGATATAGCGGAACTTATTGATATCGTCCGGGAGTCTGTCCTCGCCTTCAGTGGAATACTGCTTAAAGAGGAGATCCGGTATCTTGGTCGGAGGAATTGAATAATGTCGGATATAAACCAGTGCGTATCTGTCAGCCTTGAGCCCGGACCTATCCTTGTAACCGGAGCTGCAGGTTTCGTGGGTTATCATCTTATGAAAGAGCTTGGCATGGGGGTGGGTGATATCGCTGCTGATATAACCGGAGATTTTGAAGCTCCCGAGGGGGTTTCGAAAATCAGCTGGAATCTTCCTTCTCCTCCACCTGATGAACTTGGATCCGTGCGGTACATCATACATCTTGCAGCCATGAGTTCGGTTTCGAAGTCACTGATGGAGGTCCATAAGGCTTATGAGATTAACCTCATGGGAACCGTATCGGTCCTCGAGTACATGGTTTCAAAATGTCCAGGTGCGAAGATGCTTCTGGCAAGTTCAGCAGAGGTGTACAAGTCGTCAGATGATCTTATTTCTGAGAACTCCGAAATCGGCCCGATAAATCCTTACGGAACGACAAAGGCCGCTGCTGAAATTGCCGCTTTTCAATTTGCACGAAATTACGATCTGGATATTGTAGTTACGCGAGCATTTCCCCATATGGGCCCGAGGCAATCTCTGGACTTCGCGTTTCCGTCATTCTGCAAAAGAATCATTGATACGCGCCTGAGCGGTAACAACATCATTCGCGTCGGAAACCTCAGCCCGGTAAGAGACTATCTGTATGTAACCGATGTAGCAAGAGCCTACCGGTATATTCTGAGCAGAGGCCAATCCGGAAGTGTTTATAATATCTGCACAGGTAAGGGCAACAGTATCGGTGACATGGTCAGAATGCTTATAGATATCTCCGGAATGGATATTGAACTCGAAACGGACCAGGATCTTTTCAGACCCGTGGATGTTGAATTCCAGGTCGGAGATCCATCAAGGCTTCGATCCCTGCTGGGATGGAAACCAGAGGTTAACAGAATAGAGGGTCTTAGAAAACTATTCTCATGGTGGGAGGCAAAAATATGACCCTGCTGATGATATGCTGTATCAGTTTGACAAGCAGAATTTCCGATTCCGAGTGGAATCACTATACGCATTTTGGTGGCGTCAGTGATATACTTGTAGAGGGTTCTTCGGTAACTGGTGCAACCAGTGGCGGCGTTATTTTCGGATCAATTCAAACCGGCGGAATTTCCTGGGATTCCACCTGGATCTGCCCGGGGGTACTTTTACATAGTGATGCAAGGTGTCTTGCAAGGGATTCTTTGGAAAATCTCTGGATTGGTACATACGGAGGCGGTATCGATGTAGTCCTGGCTTCAGGAGGCACCCGGCATTACGGGCAGCTTGAGGGGTTGCCCATATCGCTTGAGATTAACTGTATTCTTCCCGATACGACCATATGGGTTGGCACCACGGAAGGACTGTGCAGCAAGGAGCTTGGTTATTTTGAGGTTTGGACAGAATTCACAACCGGCGGCGGATTGACCTCGGATATCATAAATTGTGTTGCCAGTGTTGACTCGGGGCTCCTGGTCGGAACTTCCAACGGCCTGGTCATGCTTCAGTCGGGTCAGTACCCCGGGCAAGCTGATTCCTGGCTGACCTTCCCAGCTGTCATGAGCCTCAATGTGCAGGATATACTGGTGGCAGGCGATACAGTATGGGCCGCTTCAACTGATGGCCTTTACTACCTTGTAACTGGCCAGGACTGGATGAAAGACGTTTCTTATCCAGGAAGCTATCCTGTATCCCTTGCATCAACCAGCGGACTTCTTGCGGTAGGGGACAAAGGTTCTGTCGCGATATCCGACGGATCAAACTGGACCAGCGGGTCAGGCGGGCTTGGAGGTCAGGTGGTCCATGCAATAAGCTGGATTTCATATGACAGCCTGGCCATAGGGCAGTACTCGGACTTTGCGGTGAACAGATCATCCGGTAATGGTGTAGGAATAGGTACAGTGAATTCCTGGACATCCTCATGTCCTCAGGGAGCTCCATCAAACGATCTTTATTCGGTTGATCTGGATTCAAGGAACGATGTGTGGGTGACAAGCAATATAAGGGGGGCTGCGGTTTGCAGTGAACACGGATGGTTTGAATTCATAGATGAACTACCGAGTAAGGATCAGGTATTTGCCTGTCTGGCAGATCATTCCGGTGGCGTT
>JAIOSX010000280.1 GCA_021107345.1 Candidatus Aegiribacteria sp. | reverse complement strand
TCAAACGTGAATCTCCGTCCAAAGCTGGTTGTGACATATGATGGGGCAGAGCTTTCAGCAAATACCTGGGCTTCAGTTAAGCATAATCGTGACTTATTGCAATAACAATATTTTTCTTCGTTGTGACAAACGAACTTGTCTAGTACCCTGTCAAGCATTACCTGACAGGATACTTGGAATGGAGAGTTAACTATGAGATTTATCCTGCTGGCTACCGGGTTCATGATTCTATTCTGTACTCAGAGCGTAAATGCCCAACCCCCTGATGTCGCATGGACGACGGTTATCGGAAGTGTTAGTCCTGATGAGGGATATTCTGTCCGGCAGACAACAGATGGTGGCTATATTGTTACGGGAGTGACCGTATCCTTCGGTGCAGGCAGCGCTGATCTCTATCTTATAAAGACGAACTCCATTGGAGATACTCTGTGGACGAAAACTTTCGGCGGTGTTTCTATTGACTGGGGTGAATCTGTTAATCAGACAACCGATGGGGGTTACATTATCACGGGAGCAACCCAATCCTTCGGTGCAGGAAGCGCTGATGTCTATCTGATAAAGACGGACGCAAACGGAAACACTCTGTGGACGACGACTATCGGAGGTGCTGATGATGATGAAGGCTATTCTGTCCAGCAGACAACCGATGGGGGATACATTATCACGGGATCAACCCAATCCTTTGGTGCAGGCAGCGCTGATGTCTATCTGATAAAGACGGACGCAAGTGGAGATACTCTGTGGACAACGACTATCGGAGGAGTTGATTCTGATATTGGCGGTTTTGTCCAGCAGACAACCGATGAAGGTTACATTCTTACGGGATTTACGAATTCCTACGGTGCAGGCAGCGATGATGTCTATCTGATAAAGACGGACTCAAGCGGGAACACCCTGTGGACAAAAACTTATGGTGGTGCTGATTCTGACCATGGTTATTATGTCCAGCAGACAACCGATGGTGGTTACATTCTTGCAGGATATGCTGAATCCATCGGTGCAGGTGGGAATGATGTCTATCTGATAAAGACTACCTCCTGTGGAAGTGTCCTATGGGAGAAAACCTTCGGGGGCACTGGTAATGATGTGGGCGAGTCTGTCCAGCAGACAACCGATGGTGGTTACATTCTTACGGGATTCACGAATTCCTACGGTGCAGGCAGCTATGATGTGTATCTGATAAAGACGAATTCCAGTGGAGACACACTGTGGACGAAAACTATCGGAGGAGCTGAATATGACCGATGCAATTCTGTCCAGCAGACCACCGATGGTGGTTACATTCTCGGTGGATTAACTGTATCCTACGGTGCAGGCAGCTCTGATGTTTATCTGATAAAGCTGGACCCTGAAACTGGAATAGAAGTGGAATCCGGGGGAAGTCCTCAATTAACCCTGGAATCAATTTGTCCAAATCCATTCTCATCCGATTTGAGCATCACATACAGCGTACCGGAACAGACCAGGGTAGAACTGGCTGTCTTTGATCTCTGCGGACGGCTGATTGAGAAACTGATGAGTGACCAGCTTCCAGCTGGATCTCACTCAGCTATGTGGATTCCAACGCAGAATACACCAAGCGGCTGCTATCTGGTCGTACTCGATGCCAGCGGGCATTATGAAGTCGGAAGATGTCTTAAGCTGAACTGACTTACAATCTGCATGCGTCAAGCAGCTCGATGAAGAGATCTCTCCCATCGGGCTTCTTGATACTTTGCTCTACTCAGGAAAGTCCGGGATGCGGGGGAGTTTCTGGTATGCGGTGTGCTTGTAATCCCGGGGGGGTTGTATATTCCATATTAGATACGTCTGAATCGAAGAGACAGGTGCTGGCAACTGTATTCAGAAATGAAATGAGGAAGTTATTTTACTATGAAAGCAGTAACCGAGCAGGAAAAGATATCATTGGATTTACTACGTCAAATAGCATCAACACGCTTCGGGGATATGATCAAGGCCGTTGTAGATGTGGCCCGCGGGATCATGATCATCGACGCGGACCTGCACTCAGATGAAGAAGCTGAGTTGCTGGCAACAGATTCACGACAACAGGATCTGTGGGGAATCAACCTCTATCCGGATCTGCCTCAGGAAGAGTGGTTGGAATTTGATTCGATGATAAATCTTCGCCCATCCTCCGGAAATCGATCCAGAAACGTAGATGATCCGGCAATCCGCGAACAGATTCGTAATCTGGTGAAGCTATTGGTATACAGATGAATTCTCACATGCACAAGGATTTTGCAGCAGGACGATGGTGGGAATTGTCGCTGTACGAGCAACTGGGAAATGTAGGCAGCGAGGTTGGCAGGGCTCTGCGCTGGAGAATCCGTAATCCACAGATAGCTCAAGGAGCTTTTGAGCGTGCATTGGACCTGATGGATCTCATTCTTGATGATCCTCGGCACCGGCATTCGCCGGCCCGCCTGCGCGAACTGGCACGAACGCGCGAGGTTATGGTTGACTATCTGGCCGGCTCAAATGAATACAAATCCACCGCTGATTCCCTTCAGCGGTACTTTGATGCTTTTGCCAATGCTGCGGCCCTGGCTCGCGACCGCGTCATACTCAATGATCCCTCCGAGTGAAAGCAGCCTCCTCCGGATGAGAGAACGGCCGACTTTGTCCAGCATTACGTAAGGTGTGATAATTTTCAAGATCCTTGGCAGATTTGTGCGGAGAGCATTATACTGAAAACTTCTTCATATTGTTGTTTCCGCTCTATCGAAGGGTGACCATTATGGTAATTAGAAGGAACTACTCCAGCGGGGCACATAAAAAGGCCGGCCAGCCGCCTGGAACCCCTCTTTTCATCGGCAGGAGGATAATGCAGGAGGTCAGTCTTTCCTATATCCGATACAACGCGAATCTATACGAAGAGAAGGAGAACTCATCTCCAGAAGAGTGCGCCGCTCTTTGCGAATCTTCCGATGTTGTCTGGATTAACGTTGAAGGCATTCATGATACAGAGATCATCGAGACCTTCACTCTCTGACAATCGAGGATACTCTTAATACCATGCAGCGGCCTAAGTTCGAGGATTTTAACACCTATCTATTCATCGTACTGAAAATGCTCGGTATTTCTGATATCAACAAGGGTATGGAGACTGAACAGGTAAGTGTAATACTTGGTGAGAACTTCGTTATAACTTTCCAGGAAAAGCCGGGTGACGTCTTCGATGCTGTAAGGGAGTGCATAAGGGGGGGCAGGGGTAGAATCCGCAAGCTGGGGGCTGATTATCTTGCATACGCCCTTATCGACGCTGTTGTGGACAGCTATTTTCAGATACTTGAGACCATCGGAGATAAGATCGAAGCAGTAGAGGACCGGGTCATTCTGGATCAGGAACCTGACACCATATCACAGATACACAGATTCAAAAGAGCCATGCTCTTCATGCGACGAACCGTCTGGCCCCTGAGGGAAGAGATCGCTCTTCTCGAAAAGAGTGGATCAGTCCTTGTCCGGGAACCTACTGTACTTTTCTTCAGGAACCTGTACGACCATACCATACAGGTTATTGATACTGTAGAAACCTACAGAGACATAGTATCCGGGATGCACGATACATACCTTTCAAGCGTAAACAACAGAATGAACGAAGTAATGAAGATTCTCACTATTCTTGCAACGATTTTCATTCCACTAACTTTCATAACCGGCATCTATGGCATGAATTTCAGGCACATGCCGGAGCTTTACTGGGAATGGGGCTATTACGCGGCGCTTGGACTTATGCTGGTAATAGCAATAGCAATGCTTATAAATTTCAGGAAAAAGAAATGGATATGATCTACGATTGCGGAAGGGGTTTCTTCTGTGTCAGTATCTTCTGAAGGATTTCTTGGAAGGCAGCTTCTATCGATAAGGAACACGATATCTTCAGTGACTGACCCCTCCAGGCTGAGAAAACTTAGAAGGAGAGAGATCAGAATTCTCCTGCAGCTGGGAAACACTACGGCCGCCGGGGATATCTGCAGGGAACTGGTATCGGATAATCCATCATGGCCTCCCGGATACTCCATAATGGCTGATCTGGCCTGTTGGTCGGGAGAATGGGAAGAAGGAGAGAGATTGTTCGAGAGGGCCGCCACAGAACATGAGACAGCTGGAAATATCAAAGCTGCTTCAAGACTTAGAACGGGGCCTGTCTACAGGCTTGCAGAAGCACGAGATAACTATGAAAAGTGTCTTTCCCTCTGCTCAGGGGAGGGAGAGCTGGAGAGTATTCTCAAAATCCGTTCGGGAAGGCTGCTTGGAAGCAATGAAGCCAGTCTCCCCGAGGAGGCACAGGACTGGCTAGGACAGCGTCTGCTGATGCTTGAATCGGCATGGAGGGGTACGCATCAGCATGATCTCCTTCAGATAGCTGTCGATTGGTCAAACACCGAGCCCGAATGGAGGTGGCGGTTCATTGTTGAGGGCATGGCTGTCTGGAAAAGAGATGGGCTTGACCTGGACGGATGGAAGAAACCCGTGAGAAGTACAGTGTGTCCGATTCTTGATCCAAGGTTTCACAGAGAATGGAGGAGTATTTTTCAATGACAGATAAAACTGATTTTGAAGGCCTTTCCAGCCTGGGTGGTGAAAGCAATCCCTCAAAGCAACTTGAAACTTTTCCCAACCATCATGTAAATAGAGACTATGTTGTTACACTGACAACCGAAGAATTCACCTGCCTGTGCCCGAAAACAGGTCAGCCGGACTTCGCTGATATTACCATTGAATACGTTCCCGATAAAAGAATTGTCGAGTCGAAATCTTTGAAGCTATACTTCTGGTCCTTCAGAAATGAGGGAGTTTTCCATGAACATGTGGCTAACATTATACTGGATGATCTGGCATCCGCTCTGGAGCCCCGCTGGTGCAGGGTCGCTGCAGATTTCGGAATAAGAGGAGGCATTTCAATTTCAGTGGAAGCGGAGTACAATAGAGACGATGATTAAGGAAGGTTAAATAGGGACGGAGGTAATTAAGATATCTAATTACCTCCGTCCCTATTCCATTCAAACCTGGCGTAAGCTGTATGATTATGTATACTTTCCTGGTTTTCGGCGGTTACCTGAAACCAGGTCAATCTTTCATCCTGCATAAGTTGTTCACCCGCGTTACGAACCATGTCTTCAACGAATACCGGGTTATCGTAAGCAAGCTCGGTCACATACTTCTCATCTGGTCTTTTCAGTAAGGAATAGAGGGGGGATGATGCTGACGATTCCGCTATCTCGATCAGTTCCTCTATCCATACGAGCATGGGAGTTCCTTTCTCGTCGGGCAGACTCCGAACTTCGATCATTATGTGTCCCCGCTGGTTATGAGCTCCATAACCGCTTATTTCCCTGCTGCATGGGCAGAGGCTGCTTACCGGTACGGTAACGCCCAGAACGAAATCCTCTCCCCCCGGGCCGCTTTGTCCGTAGAAGGAGCACTGATAGTTCATTTTTGCGGTAATCCCGGTTACAGGAGCTTCCTTCTCAAGAAAATAGGGGAAGCTGACAGTCATTCTGGCTGATTCAGCGTCAAGAACCTGCCTCAGTTCGGCAAGGATTGCAGGAATGGTTCGCCCGTCAAACTCGCATGTGTGCCTCGCCAGAACTTCTACAAACCTGCTCATATGCGTCCCCTTGAAATGATGGGGAAGCTCAACCGACATGGATATGGTCGCTACGGTTCTCTGCTTTTCATTCGCCCTGTCAAGGAGTGTAACAGGGTACTGAAGGTCCTTGATACCAGCCTCGTCAAGGGTGATTTTCCTGAAATCCGGACTGTTCTGAACATCGTTCATGCTTTGTCCTGCCCTCTGTACCTGCATCCTGTTGATGATGTTTCTTTTATCTCTATCATGCTCAGCTCGGGCAGTACCGGCTTCAGCCTGTTCCAAACCCAAATGGCGATATTCTCGCTGGTGGGATTCTCAAGCCCCTGGATATCGTTAAGGTACTTGTGATCAAGCTCATCGATCACAGGTGTACACAGTCTTTTAATCTCTCCGAAATCCCTTACCCATCCGGTCTCTTTTCCAACCCCGGCCCTCAGATGAATCACAGCTTTAAACGTATGACCGTGGAGCCTGCTGCATCTGTGCTCAGGAGGAAGGTTCGGGAGGAGATGAGCGGCATCGAATTTGAAAACTCTGTATACTTCCATTCATATCTCCTCTACGGTACACCGATATACTTGTGAATCTGAAGACTCAGAGCCCATCGCGGATTATTCAGGCAGTATTCAACCGCCTGTCGAGTGTTAATTTCAAGATCAACCCCGGAAATCGGCTGCAGGTAAAAATATTCAAAATCAAGTGAAAGGTACCTGCCCGGATCAACATTCTTCTGGGGATATGCCAGTTTTAATTCGTTTCCCTTTTTTACTACCGGGTCCCCGCCTTCCTTGGGGCTTACACAAACCCAGTTAATTCCATCCGGAAGCTCTATCGTCCCGTTTGTTTCCAGCAATATTTCAAACCCTTTCAGATGGAGGGCTTCTACAAGCTGTCCGTCAAGCTGCATCAGAGGTTCGCCTCCTGTACACAATACCCGTGGACAGCTCATTTCTCCCTTCCATCTTTCACTGACAGCCTCGGCCAGTTCACCGGCGGATCCAAATTCCCCTCCGCCTGGACCGTCGATGCCCTGAAAATCCGTATCGCAGAAACTGCAGTTCAGATTGCATCCTTCAAACCGGCACAGAACAACAGCTTTACCTGAATTGGCCCCTTCCCCCTGAAGCGTATATACGATCTCCTTGACTCTATAGCTCATTATTCATCTCTGACTGGTTGATGTAGATGGCAGGATCCTTTATTCCGTTTTCATGAAAACCCCTCAATCTCAGTATGCAGGCATCGCATCTGCCGCAGGCCCTTCCCGCTTTATCGGGATTGTAGCAGCTGTGCGTCATTGAATAATCTACGCCGAGCTCAAGACCCTGTTTGATTATCTCAGCCTTGGTCATGTAAAGCAGTGGAGCATGAATCCTTGCGGGGTTTCCATCAACAGCTTCCTTTGTTGCCAGTTCTGCCAGTTTCTGAAATGCTGCCACGAATTCAGGCCTGCAATCAGGATATCCGCTGTAATCCAGGGCATTCACGCCAATGAAGATGTCGCGAGCTCCGATAACTTCAGCGTACGCGAGAGCCATGGCCAGAAAAACCGTGTTCCTGGCCGGCACGTAAGTTGAAGGGATCATCCCGGCCATTTCATCGGGAGACCTGTTTTCGGGTATGATCTCTGATCCGGTCAATGCTGAACCTTCAAACAGTCTGGGATCAAGAGAGATGGTTACATGATCCCGTGCTCCTGCATATTTGGCGATTACGGCAGCTGATTCCAGCTCCTGTGTATGCTGCTGGCCGTAGTGAAAAGAAATCGTATGGATTCTGAAACCCTCTTCCCTGGCTATGTACAGCGTTGTAGCGGAATCCAGCCCGCCACTGAGAAGCACTACCGCTTTTCTTTCCAGGATATTACCTCCCTGCAATACCATGAGATCAATGGAATATATACTATATTGAAATCCATTCAGCCTTCAATGTCGTTAACTAATGGATATTCAAAGCGGATGAAATATGCTTTCCGGACAGCACTTGTCATTCATGGGGATATATATCAATATTCATAGTGGAAGAAAGGAGAAATCATGCCTACATTTGTACTGATGACAAGACACAGCTATAAGAGTCTGCACGATGCTGGCGGCAGAAAAAAAATGGGGAAGGAATGGCTTCACAGGGTAAAAGAGACCTGTCCTGAAGTAAAATGGATAGCTCACTACGCCATTCTCGGCCCGTATGATTTCATGGATATCTACGAAGCTCCAGATGTTGAGACCGCTCATAAGATCTCTCTCATTTCAAGGTCTGAAGGAGCTCTTGAGGCTGAAAGCTGGCAGGCGCTGGAGTACAAGGATTTCCTCGGGGTTCTTCAGGAAATCAAAAACTGACATAAAACGCAGGCTTTGCCTTAACCGGGAACCGGAGCAGTATCACTTGGCGAAAATCTATATTATGAGGGGTCTTCCGGGCGCAGGGAAATCAACATGGGTGCAGAAGAATCATCCGGGGGCGCATGTATGCTCGGCTGATAGTTACTTTGTGGATGATGATGGTGTTTACAGATTCGACGGTACACTTATTTCTGAAGCCCATGGTTCATGCCTCAGGGGATTTGCCGAGACTCTGGCATCCATTAAAATGGATTCTGAGACCTCCCCGGAAGTTGTTGTGATAGACAATACGGCCATAAGGGCATGGGAGATTTCCCCCTATTACAACCTGGCTCAGGCCTACGGCCTCGATGTGAAAATAATCCATGTCAAATGCGACGCTGAAACGGCTCACTCACGAAATATTCACGGAGTTCCTCTGGAAAGAGTAGAGAAAATGAATGAAGACCTCGCCTGCGAAGAACTCCCTGCCTTCTGGACGGTGGAAATTGTAGAAGGAGGCTTCTGCTAGGAGGTTGTCCGATAATGCAGCATCGGCATAAGAAACCACATATCTGGCTATATACCACATATTATCATCAAATACATTCAGTATTCTCTTCAAATCTGTGATCATTCTATCTCAGCTATGTAGCTCTTCTGCTCAATGCCCATTGTCGGACAACCTCCTAGACCGTTTTCCTTCTCGTGTGTATTCGCCCATGCATTCAACTTCCAATTCCCTTGATTAATCCTGGATATATGATTATCTTTGCCAGCTTTCTAACAGATCCTTGAGTTCAGGCCGGTATCCGTTGGGCCGGTACGTGTTGTACTCTGTCCCCTCAATGTGGCTCTGGAACATAAATGGATATGAAGTGTAGAAAGTTAGTGCTTTTGAAAAAGCCGGATATTTCAATAAACTGGAGGATGTTTATGTTAAAACAAATTATTATTCCGATGGTTGTTCTTGCTACTGTCGGATTACTTCTCACAGGTTGTATGTCAACAGCCCAGATAATGTCTCTCGGGGTGCCTACAGAGTATGCCAAATCTCCTGCCTTTGATTCCAAACAGTTATGGCGCACGGTGGTGTTGCCTCCATCCGCATCTTCGATCAACAGTTCATCTTTCACAACCGGACTGTATGATTATGCCGGAATGGCTCTTCTCCAGACAGGTCGCTTCACATTGGTGGACAGAAGCATTGTAGATCAGCTTCTCACGGAACAGGAATTCTCATACTCCGGTGTGGTGGATCAGGCAACTGCCGTTCAGCTGGGCAAGCTTCTGGGTGCTGAAGCCGTAATGACGATAAATATCGGCCAGATCACACACGACAGTTTCTGGGATGACGAGCCGGCACAGCGTGATGCCACTCTTCATTTAAAGATAATCTCAGTAGAAACATCAGAAGTACTCTATACATCGATGGGTATGGGATATTTTGAAGGTGCTGAAGGCGCCCTGAGAATGGCAGTTGAAGTAGCCTTGCTCGGAATAACCCAGTAACTTCTGGAATAAATAAAGGAATGAACATGAAAAATGTTATGTTGGCTTCATTTTCAATAATTGTAATCCTAGCCGGCTGCGGCACCACAACTACAACTACGGATACAGCAACCTCTACCAGTGTTCTCTCCATGGTATCTGAATCCATTGCGTCCGAATCTGCTGAGGCTGCGATATCAGTTCTCCCGGTAGAACAGGTTCTTCCCATTATGGCACCGCAGTGTGCAATTCCAGGAGATGTTGAAGAATCCGTTCCCGGCGGTGAGATCGACTGGTCAGGCAACACCGTAAGAGCAACTGGAACAGGCGTACTGGACACCGGCAATCCCAATACAGCCCAGGCCAGATTGATGGCTGAGCGGGCAGCGGTAGTTGTTGCGCAGCGTAATCTGCTTGAAACAGTTCAGGGTATTCGAGTGAATTCAGAAACTCGAGTTGAGAATTTCATGACAGACTACGATGTCATCTATACCCGTGTTGAGGGTATTGTCAGGAACGCCAGGCAGGTAGGACCCGCCAGGTATGACTCCGTGGCAGGAACTGTCGAGGTAGAGCTGGAAATGGAAATACACAGCCCTCAGGGGCTTTCGGGCGCTCTCCGTTCAGCTATGGGAAACCCGGAGATAAGTGCCGTCTCCATGTCACCACAAACAAAGGAATTTCTTGACCAGTACTCCGCTCTTGTTTTCGATGGCTGTCAGGCAGGGCTTCAGCCTTCAATGTACCCAAAAATATACGACGCGAACGGCAATCTGCTTCTGGATACAAGAAATTACGCCGAGTACCTTGGCTCGGGCGGTCAGACAGCAATGCAGTTTATATCGGATCTTGATCAAATACTGTCTCAACCTGCTTTCGCACAAGCACCTCTGGTTTTGCAAGCCCTGCAGGTAACCGGACAATTCGGAACGGATATCGTTCTGGGAGAAACAGACGCGGGTAAGCTGGGCTGGCTTGAAGAAGGGCTGCCATTTCTCATGGGTGCCGGTCGTTTTCTCCTTAACGTATTGTTGTAGGCATGTAATGAAGTGGATTACACTGATTAGCATATGCCTGGCCACCGGCTGCAATCAGCAGATTGTTATACCGGCTGCATCTTCCGGCTCAGATTCAGTTTCATCTGTCTCTTCTGCAACCACGACTGAACTCCAGGCTTCCGGGGCGAATGATATTGAAATTCTTGCCGAGGGTGTAGCTGCTCTGGGATTCGCGGGAGGGCTGGATATAGCCAGGGATCACGCACTGGATGACGCACTGAGAAAAGCAATCGAGCAGGGTGTTGGAGTATACATAGATGCTGAAACAGAGGTAAACAACTTCCAGCTGATCTCCGACGAGATCTACTCAAAGGCGCGAGGCTATGTCTCAAGCTACCGGATAATAAACGAAGAGCAGGACGGAGATCTTTACCGGGTGGTGATTCGCGCAGTAGTGAATACTGATGGGATCGAGAACGATCTTGCCGCCATCGGTATCCTTCTGCACGAACAGGGAAGACCAAGGGTCATGGTAATCGTGAAAGAGCTTGCCAGCATGGCCGATCTTTCGGATGAAAGCAGTCTTATGAGCAGTATCATGTTTGAGACGATGCTTCTTGATCATTTCAGACAGCAGGGATTTCCGGTGGTGGACGCATCCACGGTTGCGGATATTCTGGAAAGGGATCAACTCAAGCTTATCCTCGAAGGCGATGATCAGACTGCCGCGCTTATCGGGCTTTCGGCAGGTGCTGAGATAGTCATCACAGGCACGGCCCTGCACACTGTCAACTCACGGATGATCGCAGGATCTACAAGGGATATCCACGAGTTCCAGGTCAGCAGCCGGGCCATCAATACACAGACCGGTAGCGTACTTGCCGGCACTGCCATAACAGCGGAGGTTCCGTTCAGCGAGAGCCAGGCGCGAACCCGGGCGGCTGACAGTACTTCGAGCCAGCTTATATCGGCTATCCTGAACGGCTGGGTACAGGGAGAAAATATCACCGTCATCGTCGCAGCAAACGCTGATTTTGAAAGGGTTCAGGCTCTACGCTCCGAATTGCGCCTCAAACTCAGGGGTGTTCTGGATGTGATAACCAGGGATCTTACAGGTTCAAGAGCCACTCTTGAAGTGGTGTCGGAAACCGGGACAACTGAAATCATCGATGAGCTTGTTTCAAGTGAAATTGATGTGAATTTTGAAGTTACCGGAATGTCTGGAAACAGGATTGAGATAAGATTCACCGACTGATGAGCGGTATACAAAATCTGAATTTGTTCTTTCAAGCATCTTGCTTAGCCAATCCAGATGCATGATATTGTATGCTTGGTAATTATTTTACTATTTCATATTGTTTCAGCAAGGAGATTATCGATGTACAAAAATGGGATCTTTTTAACGATTGTGATGCTTGTGCTTCTTCAGGTAAGCGGTTCTACCTCTTTCCGCTCCGCGACGGATTCCTATGTCGGCGATGGAAGTAACGGAGCGAAAGGTGGCGCATTGATAGCCGAGATAGGGGGGCCTCCGGGCTGGACGCACATTTTCGGCCTTGCCTACCACGATGATTACAATATGCTTTATGCCAGTCGGGGCGGAACTACTTCAAACAACGCTCTGGCGTACGGTTCTTACGAGGGAGGCTCAACCGTTACATGGGTGGAATTCGATAATGTTGATTACGTCTGCGGTCTAGGGTGCTATCAGGACGATCAGCTCTATGCGGTAACCCAGAGCATTCCCGGATCGGGAGACCCGTATTACCTCTATACCTGGCAGCTTGACGGTTCTGGAATTCCAACTGGCGCACCTGATGTCTATGAACTTACATCGCTTGCTACCGGCGGCATGGGGGGATGCGAATGGGACGGCGATTATCTGTGGATGCTGGATCAGAATTTTGTGGCCGATGGTGATCCCATAGTCTACAAATACGACGTGACTACACATTCAGTTATAGCCAGCTGGAGCTGTATCGATGTGGGCGGCTTTGGAATTGCATGTGTCTGGGATCAGGGCGACCTTAACATATGGGTAAGCTACTGGTATGGCGGCAATAAACTCATGGAATATTCAGATCTTGGATCTTCTACAGGGCTTCACTACGGTATTTTAGCTTCACCCAACGATATCGCTTATAAATACGATACTGATTTTGACGGTCCCGGCTTCTTTGTAGGCTGTTACGGTTCAAACCAGATAAATTTGTATGATCATTGCTTATCGAGTCTTGAACAGTCTTCATGGGGAGCCATTAAGGCTGATTTCACAGAGTAATACAGACATCGGTTCAATTGGGGCATGCGCTGAAAATGTGTGCCCCATACTTTTATCATAATCTCTATTCCGAAATTCTGTTTCCGTATTTACGACTTGAAGGCTCTCCACAATGAATATTTCATGGGTAGCAGGGATTTTGTGTATAATTGGTCAATCAATTAATCTATGGGTCAAAGTAATCCAGGGGAGATACAATTGTCAGAGATATGCATTCGAGTCAAGGATCTGGTAAAGACTTATAAGGATCTGACCGCAGTGAACCGCATTTCCTTTGATGTACGCGCAGGAGAGATACTTGGAATTCTGGGGCCAAACGGGTCGGGAAAGACCACAACTCTCAAATCTATTCTTGGAATCATAGAGTATGACGAAGGTTCGGTTGAGATAAACGGTGTTTCGGTCAGAAGAAAAAGAAAAGAGATTCTGAAAAATGTCGGAGCAGTTCTTGAGGGGGCCAGAAACATATACTGGCACCTTTCCCCACGAGAGAATCTCACATACTTCGCAGGAATCAGAGGGATTCAGGAAAAGGCAATACAAGAGAGGGCGAATTATCTTCTTGAGAGTCTGGAGCTCTCCGATGTGGCTGACAAGGAAATCAGGCAGTTCTCGTCGGGAATGAAGCAGAAGTGTGCCCTGGCCTGCTCCTTTATACACAACCCTTCCATACTTCTCCTTGATGAGCCCACGCTGGGACTGGATGTGGAGATCAGCCGCACAATAAGGAACTGGCTTCTGAATGTTGTAGAGAAAGAGCAGAAAACTATTCTTATCACATCACACAACATGGATTTCGTCGAATCCATCTGCGAAAGGATACTCATCATTCGCAGGGGTGAGATAATTTCTCATGAAACCGTGAAATCATTGAAGGACAAATTCGCCAGAAGGCATTTCAGATTAGACCTGGAGAGTGATCCGCAAATCCGTCTTCTGGATGAGATATCAACCCTGGGCACCGTTTCGTCCTCAGGAAGTTCCATAATGGTAGAACTGGGGACAGCGAATCAGCTGATCCCGCTGATGAGGATGCTGGATGAAGCGGACACAAAGATACTTGATTTCCGCACAGTGGAAAACGATTTGGAGGACATCTTCCTTGAGGTGATCAGGGAGGAAAAAGAATGAAATTTCTAAACCTGATAATTGCCGAGGCGAAAATGCTTGTCTGGACACTCCGCAGATATTTTTTCAATACACTGATGGGTTTTGGCGTCATGTTCCTCATATTCATGGGAATGTTCTGGGGTGTGAAGACCCTCGGAGGATCAGGAGTAACAGGTGATTCTCTGGACAGCATGCTTGTCGGTTACGTGTTGTGGGTAAGTGCCATGCTTGCCATTTCCAATACCGGTAACGAGATAACAAGTGAATCCCAGAGAGGAACACTGGAGCAGCTTTACCTTTCTCCAATGGGGGCTGATAAGATATTCTTTGTTAAAGCTGTAATAAACATGGCCTTCAATTTCCTCTTCATTACAGGAATGCTTTACCTTTCCATGGCGGCTACAGGCAGATGGATGAGTATCAACCTGCCATACCTTTATGGAATGGTGCTGCTATCCACGCTATCTCTTGTTGGAATAAGTTTCATGATGGGAGGTATCGGGCTCATCCATAAACGGATAGGCTCGGTGAACGGGATTCTGTCCTTCGGCCTTATCGGCCTTATGCTTCTTCCCACATATCCGATCACGCCATACGCTTTTCTACCCTTTGTGGCCGGAGCCGCCGCGGTGCGCAACAGTATTGTAAGGGGACATACCTACCCGGTGTGGTGGTATCTTTTCATAGCCGGGAACAGCCTTATATACCTTGTTCTGGGACTGATGATATTCACCAGAATGGAGAAAAAGGCCAGACGGCTTAACAAGATGGGGCAGTATTAGTATCGTTCTCATTGACATGAGTATCCCTGCAAAGAGCCATAAGTTCTCTGTATTCAAAGGCCAGAATTTTTCTTTTTCGTAGATTCTTCAGGTTCTTTATGCCGGTATGAAAAGCATCCTTTGCTATCTCAGGCTGCTTCATATCATTCACAGCCAAGCTCATAATCCGCATATATATATCAAGTCTCTCCGGATCCCTGGGTATCATTTTCTTCAGCAGATCAAGAGCTTCTTCATACATACCATCCATTATTCTCGCTTCGACCATGCTGAACCCGAGGTTGATCTCCCAACTGACTGACTTTGGATTAAATATCGATCCAACTGGGTTTGAAACTAAAAGGGATAAAGGTTCCACCAGAATAAAGGCGGGTGGAATAAGTGTAAATGCTGCCCATAAAGATTTCGTGGAAAGTGGTATTAACAATATTGCACTTATCACGAAAAAGGGCAGTGAGATAAGAAGGCGTTTAAGAAGAAGTTTCAGAACATCGCTCAATCCCGGAATTCTCCCTTCTTCAGGAACCTGATCTTTTCCCTGATTTTCCTGGATAACCTATCACTTTTCAATGCTGCATAGAGATCCAGAGCTTTTCGTCTGTGTTGCTCTTCTCCCGTTATCCTGTATATCCTGCAGTGAAGAGCCGCCAGGTGTTCTTCAGTATCCTCAATCGGAAGCATTTCTTCAAGCGCTGCAACACCTTTAGAAATACCTGAGCTATATGCCAGGATAGAGGCTTTTAACAGATTGAGGTTGAAAAGAATCTCATGCTGACCTATATCTTCAGAAATATCAAGAGCTTCATCAATGTAAACGGTTGCTTCATCGTATCTCTTCAGGTCACATGCTATCTCTGCGCGCAACAGCAGAAAATCGGATATAAGGTTTCTTGCTCCAAGTTCCCGCAGCAGCCTGATGGCAGTATCCAGATAAGCTGCCGCTTTAACCGGATCATTCTGTATCCTGGCAATATCGCCAAGATCCCGGTTTGCGTGTGCGCATCCTTTCTTATCCTCAAGATCTGCTGATCTGTTCAGCTTGAGAAGATAATATTTCCTGGCCTGATCGTAACTCTCGAGTTCGTGAAAGACATACCCCATCAGGCCATAAGCATGAGCTACACCCTGCTTATCCCCGATCTGCTGGGAGATATCAAGTTTTATCTTCGCATACTCCATAGCTTTGTCAAGTTTCTGAAGATCGAGAAAAATAGCTGTCAGATTTCCTGTTGCTATGCTTTCTCCCTTTCTGTATTCGATTTCCCGACAGATCTGAAGCATATTCTCAAAATACGTACCGGCTTCTTCGAATTTTTCCTGGCTGAAGAGAAGAACCCCGATATTACCGACTGCAGTTGCTATTGCTCTCTTATCTCCCATTTCGTGTGCTATATCAAGACGACGGGAATAGGAGTCCATTGATTCAGAATAATTTCCCTGGATGTGGTAGATATTTCCCAAATTGTTCAGTGCACTTCCCACTTTTTGCCTGTAACCAACTTTGAGCGCGAGTTCCAGCTGCTCTTTATAATGCTGCTCCGCATTGCCTATTTTCCCCTTGCGCCAGCAACAGTTTCCAAGCTTTCCGATAGGAGCTACCATCGCGCACAGGTTGTTTTCCTGCCTGGCGAGTCTCAGTATTTCTTTGGTACTTTCATAACAACCGTCAAAATCGCTTTTTACCCATTGAACACTGGCTGTAGCTTGAAGAATATTGATCCTGAGCAGGTAATCATCGACATCCCCGACAGAAGCCAGCCCAAGCTCTGCGTATTCCATAGCTTTGTCAATATCACCGAGATGGAGATACAGATCAGTGAGTTTGGCAGCAATTTCAGAAATTCCCTTCCTTTTCTGTTTCTGCTGAAGACTGCTGTACACCGAAAGAGATCTTTTCATCAGATTCTCTGCCTCTTTAATGTCTCCACTTGTTTTCCTGACCACCCCGAGATTGAGTAGATTGTCTGCAAGTATGTTCATCTCTTTCAGTTTGTCAGCCTGTGATATGTTGATTCTGAGAATTTTTTCGGCTTCACTCATATTTCCTGTTCGAATCAGGATATTAACTATTGTGGAATTGATTCCGAGACGTGTTTTCGGATCATCAGTGTAATCAAGAAGTTTTTTGTAAAAGAATACTGCTTCCTCGTTTCTATAATCATGTTCCGCACATGAAGCGGCAATTTGTGTATACTTTATGGTTGAAGCGATAAGACCACCCTTTTCAAAGTGATACGCAATTATCCCCGTAAAGATGTTCCATTGCTCTGGCAGCAATGCCATGAAGTACTTTCAACCTTTTCTTCAACTGCATTTCATAAGCAGCATCCCGAAGCAATGCATGACGGAAGATGTAGATGATCTCACTGAGTGTAGACCAGATATTTTCTCCTTCTCCCTCATGAAGAACACTGTGAATATCCGCACCCTTCAACATTTCAGAAAGAACCCTGATGTCGAATTCTCTTCCAAGCACAGCTGCTGTCTGAACAAGCCTGCGAAGCCTTGTAGACAACCGGTCAAGCCTTGCGATTATCACTGCTCTTATGCTTTCAGGTACTTCAACACCTGAGTCTGAAAGTCTGCAGAGATCATCAGAGAAAACGATAAGACCATTTTCCTTCAGGAAAAGGCAGAATTGTTCTATGAAGAAGGGATTACCTTCCGCTTTTCTATGAATGAAGGAGATGATATCTTCATCCGCGGGACATTCAAGAATTTCCTCGACAAGCTGTGTAATAAGTTGTCTGTCAAGTGTTTCGAGCACGATGCTATCAGTAGCAATATCACTTCCCGTTTCAAATGTCGGTATACTTCCATCTTTGGTCTTTCGACTGGTCACAAGAACCACTGCCGGGTAATTACTGACATTTCTGGTAAGAGTGGTAAGTACTCTCAGCGTGTCCGGATCAGCCCAGCTGAGATTTTCAACAACAATAACAAGAGGACTCTTAATGCATTTCGCTTTGAAGAATGCTTTGATCGCTACCATTGTATTTTCAAAGCGCTGCTCAGGCTCAAGCTGATAGTAGAGACTGTCTTCGGGGGCAACTCCAAGAAGAGCTGCGAGCATTGATTTTGTTCGAACAAGCTCTGAAAGAACAGAATCTGATCGAGCATCACTCCCGCAGGTCGAAAGCAATTCACTGAAGAGTCTGGAAAATTCTTTTCTGTTCTGGTCCCTCTCACGGGAGGGAATCTGGTTGAAATAATCTCTGAAAAAACTTATGAATGGATTGAGACTGCTCCTGAGTACTTCGTCGCATTCCAGAATAATTGTGTTAACCAGAGATCCCAGTTTATATATTGCTTCTCCAACGAGTCTTGACTTGCCTATACCTGCTTCCCCGTAAATGTAAGCAACTCCGGCGAATTCTCCTTCAAGAACCGGTTTTATGAATTCATACAGCTTGTCGAGTTCCGATATCCTTCCAACGAAACTGGATTCCGCTCTCAGTCTTCTGCCACCGTCAATACGACCCGACAGAGTAAATGCATCTACCTTTTCTGAAACACCCTTCAATCTCAGGTTGCCTTTTCGCTCAGTTCGAAAAATAGCCGAAGCTTTCCTGCTGGCTTTTTCTGTAAGCAGTATTTCTCCTCTGGCCGACACTTCCATGAGTCGTGAGGCCAGGTTGACTTCGCTTCCAAGTATTGTGTAGGTGCATCTTCTACTGGCTCCTATGCTTCCGGCATATACACGATCGTAGCCAATTCCAATCCTGACCTGATGCAGTGACAGGCGACGAATGGAATCTGCGAGGTCAACTGCTCTCTGTAGATTATTCTCGAAAGAAACAGGTGCGCCACAAAGAATAAGTAATCTCGGCGGGGAAGCGGTGAAATCGATAGTGTTGAAGTAACCTCCCATTGACTGAACGTTTTCGAGTACCAGTCTGATGTAATCGTTAAAAATGTGTTTGTCTTCCGGCTCATCAACCGAAACAAAAACAGAAGCAACATCTCTGAATTCTCCTGACAGGCTATACTCCAGAATTTGACCCGGAGCAAAAAGGGAGGCAGTTCTTTTGCTCACGCTTCGCATGAATTCCTTAATAGACGGAAATGGCTTAATATTAACGATATCAGAAGAAGTATCAGATTCCGGGCTATTTTCATCTGTTACTATTTCACCAGGTGCGCACTTGTCAGCGGCAGCAGCGGAAAGTCTGATGGGTTCTCCCATGTAGTAGAATGCTTTCCTGCTTTTCGAACCGACTATACCCCAAGTAACAAGACCACTGGCAATACCGATTTTCTCAGAGAGTTTAAAATCACCCGCTGGTGTGCTCAACAATCCTTTTAACCGGAATAGATTCTGTATTGCTTCTGCGCATTTAAGCGGAATCAAGCTGTCATCTTTCGGAAATACTGCCGTGAGCGAATCGCCGGCGAATCCTGTTACAAACCCACCTCTCCGGTATATTGCTCCGATTACAGATTTCATTACCCTGTTCAGGGTTGAAGAAAGGACTTCTGCTCCTTCCTTCCCCAAAGACAGAAGAGATTCTGTCACGGCTGTAAACCCGGAGATGTCAATATGAATCACACAGGCCGAGAAAGAACCTCCGATTCTGCCTTTCCTGAACTCATTCGCTATATGCCTTGGTATTATATTCAGCATATTTTTGTGCAATCGTTCAAGATGATACTCTCCTGTAAAAGAAACACCTGCTGTCCGAACAGAGTATCACGATATACAAGTGTAATGGCAAGTCGTAATTCTACCGGAGGTCAAGGTGTCTGCGGAGATGCGATCTGGATTAGTGTCATGTCACGTGTCAGATGTTGTATAATTGCGAAGTTATTTGGCGTTCCTGCAAGGCGCGGATGATGGCGCATAGCAGGGCTATGTAACTGAATCCGCAACGCCGCAGGAGCGTCAAAGAACGAG
>JAIOSX010000132.1 GCA_021107345.1 Candidatus Aegiribacteria sp. | reverse complement strand
GATTGTCAATCATTCTTATACTTCCTGCGCTTGTTCTTCTGACAATGATGACGGTTGGAATCGGAATGATACTCTCGATAGGAAATGTCTTCTACAGAGATGTTAAACAGTTCATTGAAATCCTGCTTCTCGCATGGTTCTACGCATCTCCCATAATATATCCGCTGGATTCCATAGGCGTTGATATTATTCAGTCTCAGCGACTGCTGCATATACTGAAATTCAATCCCATATCCGGTTTCATGGAAATAATGCATGCTGTTTTCTACCTGGGAACATGGCCGCCCTTATGGTGCTGGATATCCCTGGGTTCATGGTCGGTTCTTTTCCTGCTGGCAGGCATGGCCATCTTCAGAAAGGCCGAACCTGTGGTTGTAAAGGAGTTATAGTGTCCGGCGGAATCCGCATGAAGAATGTAACACTGTATTACAGGCTTTACCATGACAGAGCCGTTACCCTGCGTGAAACTATGCTGAACCTTTTCAACAGAAAAACCAGGATTGAAAACTTCAAGGCTCTGGATGATGTCAGTATCAACATCGAACCCGGCGAGTCCGTAGCGATCATAGGATCGAACGGTGCCGGAAAATCAACCATGCTCAAAATACTGGCTGGTATTTACAGACCCACTTCAGGGACTGCGGATTCTACGGGAAGGATAGCTTCCCTTCTTGATCTGGGGGTTGGTTTCCATCCGGATCTTACAGGAGAAGAAAACCTGATGCTTAACGGCGCCCTGCTCGGTCTGGGCAGGAATGAGATGAAGAAGCTGGTTCCTGAAATAGCAGATTTCGCACAGCTGGAGCATTTCATGGATACTCCTGTCAAATACTATTCCAACGGCATGTTCATGAGACTTGGTTTCAGTCTGGCAACTGCTGTTGATCCCGATATACTGCTTATTGATGAAGTTCTGGCTGTAGGTGATGCTGCATTTCAGAACAGATGTTACGAGCGTATATGGGATTTCAGAGGAAAGGGCAGGACAATTGTATTCGTCTCCCATGACCAGGAAGCAGTTTTAAAACTTTGTGAAAGAGCTGTCTGGCTGCACGAAGGCAGGATAAAGATGGACGGGGCTGCGAAGGATGTCCTATCGGGATATCTGGAAAACGAGCAGAAGAAGTACATTTCTGCAACTGCAACCCCGAGAGAATGGGGCACAAGGGAAATATGGTTCGATTCGGTCATTCTCAGAAATGCGGATGGCACTCCCGCCAGAACGTTTTCAAGGGGAGAAAGGATAGTAGTTGATACCGTTATAAAGAGCAGCCTTCCTTCCACTGTTGATAATGTGGTATTCGGCTTTTCGATACACAGGACAGACGGAGAAACGGTGATAGGATCGAATAATCTCGAGATGAATCAGCCCCTTTTGAGTTTCCGGGGGGCAGTCAATTCCAGGATCGAGATCGATCTGGATATCGTGGAACCCGGAACCTATTATCTGGGGCTTGCCCTTACTGATCCTGAAGCATGCAGAAACTATCACTGGCAGGAATTATTCTATCCCATCACACTGATAGAGGAGAGGAAGGATCCACCGCTGAGACTATCTAAAGACTGGATTCAGGAATGAAACTGCTCCTTAAATACAGATATTCCATTATCGTTCTGACGGTTCTAGTGCCCAGGATCGTATGGTTCGTTCTGCTTGGCGGCGAGCTGCCCGAGCCCGCAAGGGACCAGGGCCTTTATCTGTCAATGACCGGGAGGATTCTGGAAGGCGAAGGAATTTCATTCAGCAGAGAAATGGGCTGGCTCAAAAGTACCATGATCACCGAGGCTGCATTCTGCAGAAGCTGGGGCCGGGATCCTGAATACCTGTTCGGCATAATACCTGTTGAGACACCCACAGCTTCCATTGAACCGGGATATCCTGTTCTGCTTGCGTCTGTTTTTTTTATAATGGGGCCATCTACAGGAGCCGTATTCTTTCTGAATTCGATCTTTGCGCTTCTTGGAGCCTGGGCAATCTGGAAACTCACATCGGAGAACTGGGGGGAAAAGCAGGCTGTGCTTGCGACCCTGATATGGTCGCTCTACCCCTACTACATTTATTACAGCGCCTACGCGATGACCGATATGATCCATATTTCACTGATTCCGCTCATCATGCTTCTGACCTTGCGATCAGCTTTTAAAACGAGAGCCGGTTTCACTTCGGGTATGGCAGCGGGTATACTCTTTCTTATTCGAAGTACTGCGATTTTCCTTGTGCCGCTGCAGCTGGTCTGGCTCCTTATTAAGAAAAGGTGGAGAACAGCTCTGCTGGTCGTGGCGGGTTTTCTTATTTGCTGCATTCCCTGGGTTTTGAGAAATCAACTGGTTCTTGGAAGCCCCGTCCTCATGCCCACAAAGGGTTCCATCAATATGTGGATGCGGAATAATCCATCCCTGCTGGCCATCGAGGGGATAAGTATTCCCGGTTTCATCGAGGATGGTATCAACAGGGCTGATCTCCTCGAGTATCCTCACATGGAAGGGCTTGATACGGAGCTGGCTCGAAGCCGGCTCATAATGGATAGAGCAGGGGAGTTCATTTTCGCGAACCCACTGCTGTTTGCATATCTGACAGTAGTAAGGTTCGGGCTTTTCCTCTCTCCAATCGGTGGAACAGTCGAGAACTCGATAGAGAAACTGGTGGGGATTCTGGTTTATCTCCCGATGTTTCTCATAGCTCTGCGGGAAGCATACAGGCGGAGAAGGGACGGCAGAGTTATCCTTCTTGTATGTTTTTTCATTCTGTATCTCGGCCTGCATTCACTTGCCCACGGCGGAGTGCGGTACAGGCTCCCTGTTGATACGGTTTTAATAGTACTGACATCGCTTTTCATAGGGCGAAGGGCAGGATGGGAAGAGAATGAGTGAATCTCCCGTTCTTCTTGTAAAGACACATGCTTTCGGTGATGCCCTGCTCTGCACTTCTGCTGTCCGGGATCTTGTATGTGGGGTAGAAGCTGAATACTGGGTTCTTACCGGTTATGCAGCGGCCGCGGTATGGGAGAGGTTCCCCGGAATAGCGAGAGTATTTGTTGCTCCTATGCCTCCTCCATCGAGTGCAGGGGGATTTCTGAGTTTGATGCGATGGAGCATAAGGAACAGAAAAGTCATGCAGAGTGTGAAGGAATCCTTCGTGTTTCAGGGTTCGCCAGCCGTTAGAAGGTGGGTAAGGTACCTTACAGGCTCAACTGTAAGGTCCTCGGGGGGAGAGCCACTTGGCAAATGGGAGAAAGTTTTCCCGATGGTTGAAACCGATTATGCAGGATATTCGTACTCGAAAACTGCAGGAGTAACCCCTGAAAACTGGCGGCCTGTCTTCCCGGTAAGAGAAACGGAAAGTGAGTGGGCCGCAAATCTGCAACTTTGCCGGCCACTGTTTGCGATAGCTCCGGGCGGAGGAAAAAATCCAAGAGATACAGTACTCGAGAAAAGATGGTTTCCGGACAGATTCGCTGTTATTGCTGACAGGCTTTCAAATGCTGGATTCAATATTGTTCTTGTAGGAGGAAGTGACGATTCGGAGGCTGCTCAAGAGATGAAAAAGCTGTGCAGGGCTGATGCTCTTGATATGACAGGAAAAACAACCTGGGGGCAGACGGCTGCCATTCTTGACAGATGTTACGGGTTTCTTGGCGCTGACAGCGGAATCGCTCATCTTGCGACGGCAAGAGGAATCCCATCGGTAGTGCTTTTCGGCCCGTCATCTCCTGAAACATTGTTTGCTGAGGGATTTGTTAACCCCGTACGCGGGAAAGTGGATTGTTCGCCGTGTTACTCTAACAGCCTTTTTCCGGGCTGCATTCGTGAGCGGGCAATATGCATGGATGCTATTGAGACAGAAGAGGTCTGGTTCACTCTGCAGAAAGTAATAAATGAGAATTACGGCAGTTAACCCGCCTTTCATACCCGGTTACAGCCGGGGACAGAGAAGTCCCGCTGTTACGAAGAGCGGTACGCTCTATTACCCGATATGGCTTGCTTATGCTGTTGGAGCCCTCGAAAACGCCGGTCATGAGGTTGATCTGGTGGATGCACCCGCAGACGGCATGGATATTGAGCAGACAGCTGCAAGGATCACTGCTTTCGACCCGGGACTGGTGATAGTGGAGACTTCCACTCCATCCATTGAATCCGATGTACGTTTTGCGGACAGCATTGCGATAACAGGACGATTTGTCGTAATGGTAGGAACACACCCTTCAGCACTCCCGGATGATACTCTTTCGATGGGAAAGAGGTTCTCCGGTATTGTCGCGGGGGAGTACGAGAATCCTCTCACAGGACTTGCGGAGGCGATAGAGAACGGGAAAGAGCCAAAGAGCGTAAAAGGGCTCTATCTGAGACAGGTGAACGGAGAGGCTGTATTTACAGGTGATGGAGAAAGAGTGAGCGATCTTGATTCCCTGCCGTATGTCAGCAGGATATACTCGAAGCATCTTGATATTTACAGGTATAGCAATCCCAACGCCCTCTACCCCCAGGTAATGATAATGGGGGGCAGAGGCTGTCCACACGCCTGCACCTTCTGTGTGTTCCCCTCAACTCTGCAGGGAAGAAAGCTCAGGACAAGATCGGTTAAGAACATAACGGGTGAAATGCTCTGGGTTCAGAATAACATGCCGGAGGTACGGGCCGTCTTTTTCGAGGATGATACAATATCAATTGACAGGGAGCATCTCAGAGAATTAGGCGAATCATTTATCGGGAACGGTGTATCTGTCTCATGGACATCCAACATGAGGGCGGATGTTGACCTTGAGACCCTCAGATTATGCAGGAAGGCCGGGCTGCGCACAGTATGCGTCGGTTTTGAAAGCGGAAGCAACAGAATGCTCACTAATATGCGTAAAGGTATCACGGTCGAGATGTCGCTGAAATTCGCTGAAAATGCCAGAAAAGCAGGAATACTGATTCACGGGTGTTTCATGGTGGGCACTCAGGGCGAGGACAGGGAGACTATGCGGGAAACACTTGAACTTGCGCTTAAAATCAACCCTGATACGGCTCAGTTCTATCCCATGATGGTCTATCCGGGCACTGAAGCGTATATGCAGGCCTGCGAATCGAATAATCTGGTTGCCGAAAACTGGAGAGACTGGCTGACCGAAGAGGGGCTGCACAGCTGCGTAATAAGCACTGAGGATCTATCTTCTGCAGAACTGGTGGACTTCTGTGATTACGCAAGACGAAGGTTCTATCTGAGACCGCTGTATATCATCAGGAAACTCCTCAGGAGCATTCTTGACGGAGATGAACGAATACGGACATTCCGGGCATTTTCGACTTTCAGGAAGTACCTCTTCAGAAACTCAAGGCGGAGGTGAGGATCATTCCTTCGCAAATCGTCAGCGTGATCGTACCGGCGTATAATGACACCGGCGATCTTGAAAGATGTCTTGAAGCCCTGAATGGACAGACTGTACGTGATAGTCTGGAAATCGTGGTTTCCCTTGACGGGGGTGATCACCTTCCGGGGAGAATCGCAGCAATGGCAGACAGAGTAGTTGAAGGAAGGCACGCAGGTCCTGCATCAGCAAGGAACAGGGGATGGAAGGCCTCCATCGGGGATCCTGTACTTTTTACCGATTCCGACTGTATTCCGTATAAGGACTGGGCTGAACAGATGGTCAGGGCTCTTAACAGCGGGGCTGACGCGGTCAAGGGTGTCTATTCAGAGGGGGGCTTGCGAATCATCCAGAGGCTGGCGCAGATAGAGTTCGATGAACGATACAAGCTTCTTTCAAGGTACGAAAACATAGATATGATAGATACCTATTCTGCAGGATACAGACGCTGTGTCCTGGAAAGAACGGGAGGGTTCGATGAATCCTTTCCGTTCCCTGACCATGAAGATGTGGACCTTTCGTACAGAATAGCGGGAGAAGGATATCTGCTTCGTTTCGCGCCTGAAGCGAAAGTGTCACACAGACACAGGGGCAGCTGGAGTGCCTACTTCCGTATGAAGTGTTCAAGGGGTAGATGGAGGGTGAAGATCCTCAGAAGGTATCCCCGCAAAACAGGTGCTGATACCTATACTCCTTCGTGCATGAAAATACAGATAATTCTGTGCCCCCTTATTCTGCCCGCGTTACTCCTGCTGTTTGCTGAACCGTTCTTTCTCGCTCTATGGGGGGGACTCTTCATGATGTCCACCATCCCTCTTGCTCTGACTGCATTCAGGCGGGACAGGTTTCTGATGCCAATGGTTCCGCTATTTGCGTTCTGGAGAGGCTGCGCTCTGTTCTCTGGTCTGCTGCGGGGTATATTCGCCTCTGAAGAGGTGAATGAATGAAATTAGCGCCAGCAAGACGGGCTGATCGCATTTTAATGATTCTTCTAATCGCAGCTGACATAATAACCATCCCGTTTGTATTTTTGCTTACATGGGTGCTCAGAACTGAGATATTCGCAGGTAATCTGCCGGATTTTCATCATCATCTGATCCTGTACCTGACAGCTTTACCGGTGGTTGCCATTCTCTGGATATTCTCCTTCGCCAGATCAGGTCTTTACAGGCCGAAAAGGTACCTTGGAAACATGGGTGAACTGCAGCAGATCCTGAAGACTTTCCTGTACCTTCTTTTTGCGCTGATGGCTGTTAGCTATCTGGTGAGGACAGAATACTCAAGACTGATTCTCTTCATGTTCATAGGAATCTCCATACCGGTGACTGCGTTCTCAAGGCATCTGGCAAGAAAAATCGCACAAGTTATAGCTCCGGTCAGGGAAGCTCCCAGTATTCTTGTCGTCGGAACCGGAGAGGTTGCGGCAAGAGTTATTAACGCACTGAGGAGGCTTCCGGGAAAAGCTCCCGAATTTGCGGGAGTGGTCTCTTCAGCCGCAACTGAAAAAGCGGTGTTCGAAAATGTAGAAATCGTCTCTTTGCTGGATGATATCGTTGAGACTATCAGCAGGTTGAATGTGGATGAGGTTTTTTTCGCGGCACCTGAACTTGACAGATCAAGGATACTGGAGATTATTTCTCTGGTGGAGGATAAAGAGGTTCATTACAGGCTTGTAACAGATCTATTCGAGATTACGTTGGGAGTCACCGACATCGATGATCTGGCTAAGCTGCCTATTGTTGAAATAGGGTACGGAGAACAGGGTGTACTGCACAGAATAACAAAAAGATTCACGGATGTATCGATAGCTTCTATATTACTTCTGATTCTTTTTCCCGTAATGTCTGTGATATATCTTCTGCAGCTTACGCGCAGGCACGGTTCGCCGATTTTCAGTCAGAAGAGGGTAGGACTCAGGGGAAAGGAATTCACGCTTTACAAGTTCAGAACAATGAGACCTGAAGCCGATGAGTACGAAGTGGCTCCCATTTCGATAAAGGATTCAAGGGTTACAGGTATAGGAAGATTACTCAGAAGAACAAGTCTGGACGAGCTGCCTCAACTATTCAATGTTCTCAGGGGCGATATGAGCCTGGTTGGCCCGAGACCTGAAATGCCTTTCATAGTAGAGAAGTATACAAGCTGGCAGAGACACAGGCTGGATGTTAAACCGGGACTTACAGGCATGTGGCAGATCATGGGAAGAAAGGAGCTTCCCCTTCATGACAATCTGGAATATGATTACTACTATATTCGAAACCAGTCTCTGATGCTTGATTTTACTATTCTGCTCAGAACAATTGCGATAATATTCAAGGGAAGGGGTGCATACTGATCGGCTGTTTACTTCTGTTCCTTATATCCCTGCAGTCTTTTCCGGATAGTCCGGTAGTGGCAGGATGCGCAAGCGGTTCCTACGCCTGGTCAGACGATGCATCTTCATGCCTGACCGCTCCTTCTGGGCTTGTAAGAATTACGGATACCCAGTTCGCGGTATACTCAACTGCAAGTAATATCGATAATAACAACATTTTTGCAGCCGCGGCTTTTAAGTTGAACTCACACCACTACGGGGCTGCTGCCGGATGGACCCGATCCGAATCAGAACCGGATACTCTTCAGGCTGTTCTGCTCGCTGCCAGGACGATCAAAGGCGATCCTGTGGGTTTCATGGAAGGAGTATTCGGACCCAGTATCTCAATCGGAGGATCACTGGGATTTGCTGTCACAGATGACTCAGAAGATTGCAGTGAAATGCTCTTCGCAGGTCTGGGTTTTCAATTTTCGGTCTTTCCGACTATTGCCATAGGCGCGAACATCTCGAATCTGAGGCTTGCAGGAGAGAGCCTTCGTGAAAAGGTCATCGGATACGGTTTCTCAACTGTATTTGACAGGAGATTCCGCGGCCATTTCACTGTAACGAATGGAAAGAGCACTCTCGGTTTCGATCTTGGTGTTAATGACTGGCTTACGGTAAGAACAGGATCCGATGGCTCGTCATGGA
>JAIOSX010000357.1 GCA_021107345.1 Candidatus Aegiribacteria sp. | reverse complement strand
TTGTTGTACAGGGAAACCTGTTTCTTGGTTTCACCGTTGCAGAGTATCAGGTAATCCTGCTTGAAAACTGATATTTCAGGATCATTCAGGTTGGACCGGAATTCATCGTAAACGTGCTCACGGGACGAATCGGAAATGAAATTCTCAAACCAGTTCATCCCTGGGATCTCATTGGCAGCTCTACCGAGGATCTCGCTGCCGCGGTTGTTTATCAGGATAATAGTACCGGTACGGCTGACGAAAAGAATAAGTTCATCCGAATCCCGCAGCACTTCATCAATGGACATATAGGACAGCACAGAGCCAGAATTATTCATAAACAATTCCCATTTGACTTAGATGTTTCATGTCATGTTACTATCTCACATTTTCTCACTAATCGCAATAAAGGATCTGATACCACCAGACAATTTCGCAGGAAATAGTCTTTATTCTGAATAAATGTATTGGCTATCAAGTACATATTAACCTGTATTAATACTCTGGATTATTACTCTTTGCACTCCTGACCTCTACTGTTCATCAGGGAGCGTGAACTCATTGCCATTCCAGCAATAGACTTTATAGGAACTTTCGGTTTCAATGTAATCATCGATTTCCTCATCCCACTCCGCAAGTGATGTCAGTACTGTTACTTCATCAGGAACTCCCGATGAGTCGGAAGGAGTAACAAAGGTTTCGATGAAACGGTAGATGTCTGCCTCGAACTGTGAATTGGCTTCAGGACCCATTATGAATTCATCACCTGTCCAGGCGAAAAGAATATCTCTGTTCACATACCCGCAGGCCCCGTAAATAAAGGAAAGTTCAATAAGATTTTTTATTCTGTCCAGCCCTTCTGTATTGAGTTCAGAAGCTCTTATGCAGTATCTGTATGGAACCTGCCCGAAACTGCTTCCCACCGGGTGGAAAATCTTCTCCGCTGCGATATCTCCTGAAATGACTATTCTGGCAGAAGCTGTGAACCGATATTCCTTTTGAATGTATCCTGTAACATTGAACATGAATAATGTGTCCGTACCAAGTTCGAGGCTAGACATGGCCAGGTACAGTCCAGGCATATAACCATTGTATTCGGAGCCATTCTGTGTACACGTGACATTGTACCAGTACGAAGGCATACCGTCAGCAAAAAGATACTCCCCTGCGGACCCGGAGATTTCAACATTTGTTCCCATCGGGATGAGTACCATAACCGATGAATCGAGATCGGGTGCATCGTACATTACTGCATCCACTGAAAACACTGTTGTCCTGTTGTCAACAAAATCTCCGTGCCAGTACTCTCCAAGAACGGTTGAAGGAATAATTGTGAATAATGCCAGTGCTGCAGTAATTGCGATTCTAAGTTTCATATCAGCTCCTGTGGTAAGATATTCATGACTCTGAATGAGAAAGGTCTATTCAGCAAATACACTGCGCAGCAGGCTGGAAACCTGATCGATTGAGTACGGTTTCATCATGACTCCTGCAAATCCGTATTTGAAGCAATTAGCCATGACAGGTGCGTTTGAATATCCACTGGATACAATTGCCGTTACATCCGGATCTATCTTGAGCAGCTCCTCCATGGTTTCTACTCCACCCATTCCGTTCGGAATTGTAAGATCAAGAATTACGGCGTCATAAGGCTTCGAACTATCCATGCATGCTTTGTATTTCTTTATGGCTTCGCTTCCGTTCGATACAATGTCAACTTCGTAACCAAGTCGCTGAAGCATGGTCATAGCGGTTTCTCTTACCATTTCCTTATCGTCCATTACCAGAATCTTTCCTCCTGAGAGTTTTTCAGGTCCGGATTTATGAGTTTTCCCTGTCTCGGAAGTAATGATAGCCGGAAGGTAGATTGTAAATGTGCTTCCTTTACCCATTTCCGTCTCAACCTTTATATGTCCTTTGTGCTTTCTGATAATTGAATATGAGGTTGCCAGGCCAAGCCCCGTTCCATTCGACTTTGTTGTGAAGAATGGGTCGAATACTCTGCTGAGATGATCCTTCTCGATCCCGTAACCGTCATCCTTTATTATGATCATAATGTATTGACCTTCGGGAATTATCACAGGACTATTCTCGCCTATCAGAATATTCTCCGCACTGATGTAAACCCGGCCTCCATCCGGCATAGCCTGGCACGCGTTGATTACGACATTGTTAAAGACCTGTCCGATCTGCTCGCTATCAGCTATAACCTGCTTGAGATCTTTCGCAATGGAATACTCGGCTGTCACGTTGGAGCCGCTAAGTGCAAAATCAGCTGAACCCCTGAGCAGTCTGGTAATTGAAACCGGTGTTTTGACCGGATCTCCCCCCCTGGAGAATATGAGGAGCTGCCTGGGAAGATTGGATGCCCTGCTGGCTGCGTGTTCAGAACTTGTCAGGATTTCGTACAGGTCGCTGCCCGGTTCAACCATGGTTCTTGCAAGGGAAATATTACCCATGATGGCCGTCAGGAAATTGTTAAAATCGTGGGCGATGCCTCCTGCAAGAAGTCCCAGGGATTCAAGCTTTTCGAATTTTCTTTGTTCTTCTTCCAGTTTTTTCAGTGTTGTTATATCCCTGGCAACTCCAAGGATTGCATCTTCACCGCTGTAGGTAAGACTCCGAACGGAAAACTCGATGTGCCGGACTTCACTATCTTGCCTTATCAGTCTGATCTGGAAGACGTTGGGAACTTCAGAGAAACCTTCTTTGACGGTGCCGTCATCGTTGATCATTTCCCTGTCGTCGGGATGGATAAGGTTGGAGAATTTCATATTCAGCAGTTCGTCTCTACTGTACATCGTAAGGTCGCATACTCGATCGTTTACGAACATGAAGTGATTGGATCCGTAGATGAAAATACCATCATGACTCTGTTCTACGAGAGTCCGGTACTTCCTCTCGCTCTCCTCCAGTTCTGCTGTCCGTTCTTTGACTATCTCCTCAAGGTGGAATCGGTGTAATATGAGCTCCTCTTCAACCTGTTTCCGCCCGGTGATATCCCTGACCGTAGCTTGAAGGAGCATTTTACCCTTGAGGTTTACCCTGCTGAGAAGAACAGTTGCGGGAAATTCTTCACCATCGAGTCTTTTATGGGTCCATTCGAAATAATTGGATCCGTTCTCCATTGCTCTGTCAATCATTTCCCTGGCTTTTATGACCGACATCTGGTTGTCGGGTTGATACTCTGGGGAAAGCACCCAGGGTTGTTTTGAGGTGAAATCGGATTCGCATTCGCACCTGAACATTTTAATGGTGGTGGTGTTTCCTGCCGTGAAGGACCAGTCAGGAGGTTCAAGGGTCATTATGGCATCCCGTGATGTCTCGTATAGGGATTTGTATTTTTCCTCATCCTCCTTCTGTTTCTTTTCAGTCTTTTTCTGTTCCGTAATATCAAAGAAGCTCAGGAGCAGGAGCCTTTCATCGCTTATCTTCTGATGAACATCGGTCGCGTTCAGCGACATGGTTCGTTCGCCTATGTTGAGCAGATTGAGATTGGCTTCGTACCCGTCGAAATCCCTGTGAATCGAAAGCAGCTCCTCCAGCAGGTCTCGGAGCCCCTTCAGATCCAGAATGCCATTGGCGATACTGTAAACTGAAACATCCTTTACGCTAGAGGATTCGATGGCGAACATCTCGGAAAAGCTCTTGTTCGCAAACACGCATTTCAGATCAGAGTTCAGTACAAGAATAGGTTCTGTTATAGCTGCAATCATGCTCTGAAAAAAATCGATACGTTCTTCAGTATTTAATTCATCAAATGGATGGGAAAGGGGTTTATCGCTGATACCGGTTAACTCCTCTCTGAGATCTGACCGTTCTTGAGAAGATCTTCCTTTGCTTCTTCGAATTCTCTGAAATACCCCAGTTAATTGAATAATTTAAACCACACTATCATATACTATCTGGGGGGTTGTCCGACAATGGGCATTGAGCAGAAGAATCACATAGCTGAGATAGAACTCTTTAAGATTTGAGGAGAATACTGAAAGTATTTAATAGTGACATATAAAGGCAAGTACCTGTTTCAGAATTGGCAGGAACACTATAGCATGAATACTATATGTGTCTTATTGTATCAACCCGAAGTACTTTATAGACGGCACGAAATCGCAGGAGAGCAGGATGAGCTTATCTTTGAACAAAATAGTATACAGGGCTATAGGAACAATACACACACCCTATTCTGATATGGCTCCGTTTCAACCGAGAGAGAATGATACGGAGGGTCCCTTCGTTCTGGAGCTGCTGCCGGAATATGAGACAGCACTTGAAGATCTTGAGTGTTTCAGGTATGTCATAGTTCTTTTCCATATGGACAGGGTGAGAGGTTACAACGGTTCAAATTTCGCACATCCACCTTCTCTGGGCGGTGGAACGGTGGGATTGTTTGCCAGTAGATCACCCAACCGGCCGAATCCTATCGGACTTGATATCGCGAGACTTCTCAGAATAGAGGGAAGGAGTATTTATACTTCCGGATTGAGCGCTCTTGATGGAACGCCTCTGATAGACATCAAACCATATACGAAAAGAGACTCAAAGCCTGATCCGGGGGAAGGATGGAACAAGTGAAAAGCAGGATTGATCTGGAGGTACTGATATGAGGGCGGTTTATATATCGTTATTAATGTTGACGCTTACAGCGCTTGCTCTTGAGGATACAGGCAACCCTATGTGGGTGAATGCCTGTGAGGTTGTAACGAATGAAGCCGAAGCCGAAGCCCTGCTGGACGAGCTCGCAGCCTGCGGATTTGGTTATACGGGATACCTCTGGATCCCGGACTCGAATTCTCTTTCAGGATTCGAAGGCTGGCTTGTTTATAATGGTCCGTTTGATTCTGCGGAAGACGCTTCAATCTCGGCGTGCTACCTCTATGGAAGTATCCTGACATCTATTCAATACTGGTTTCTGACGATCCTGTACGCATGACAGCATCGCCTGCCCCGGGCAACCTTACTGACCTGACAGGCTTACTTCCACCTACACAGAACTTCATGTACGGGGTGATTGTACCGGAAAGCTGGGGGACCGAGTGGAATATCCGTGGCTCAGGAGATGAATGGGAACAGGCTGTTCAGATTACCTCAACTCCCCCGGGCTGGATTCTCGATGAGTGGGAGGATATCTACGTAGGAACCATTGAACTGAGAGGCTTCACGGAACCGGAGGATGTTACAGGTGAATATGAAAGAGTATCTGCCTTTCTCCGTGAAACAGCCCTGGAGTTGGATGTCAGCGTAATAGAATCTCCCGGAGAATACATACTTCTGCACAGTCTTCCCGATCCCGGTGACAGAGAGGGAGACGTTGATTTCTGGATCGCAGTTCGCGGCGGTACTCTTGAGTATGGTTACAGGGTCAGAAGTTTCTATGGAGAGATGCCGTACAGCTGGCCGAATATCCCTGAAGAGGCAAGAGTATCCTTTATACCGAAGGTTGCTGATTCCTCCCATGAGGCGATTGGATACCTGCTGGAAAGACTCCTCGAAGACGGAGTGTATGATGCTGTTACTATCGAGGACATCTCTTTCGGTGTGGAATACCTTGATAACCTTCCGGCAAACGCCTGGCGGGATTACTGCGATATCGCTGTACGTGAAGTACACAGGCCCGGTGGGGAGGGAGATCCCAATACCGCGCCGATAAGGAACAGATTCCGTGTCTATTCAAGGGGGGGAGAGATTCTATGGTTTAATCGCGTTATAGGTGTTTTCCTGCCTTACAGCGAACTGTTCACTTTCAGTATTGAAAACTTCCAGTGACATGTAATCCGCCCATTGTCAACCCTCTCAAAAATTCCAGTTGACAATAATTGCCCTTTCGTACATACTCACACCTGTATTGAATGAATATTTCTGAGTTAAATTATATGATGTCATTCATATATGGAGAGTGTGACGTGAGTGGTAACAGCAGCAGAATTCTGAAAATTCTGAGGAACAGCAGCGATTATGTATCAGGTGAGGATATATCTACGGAACTGGGTGTATCCCGTTCAGCCGTATGGAAAAGCATCGGGAAACTTCGGGGAAAGGGTTATATCATAGATGCCGTCTCGAACCGCGGATACAGGCTGTCAGAGGGCATTGATCTGCCTGTCAGTGACGAAATCCACCGTTATCTTGATACTGAATGTTTCGGCAGCGAAATTATCTACCAGCACTCTGTGGATTCAACCAACAGCATTGCCATGATGTTTGCTGCCCGGGGTGCTGCACATGGTACCGTGGTTACCGCTGATCAACAGACCAACGGCAGGGGCAGAATGGGAAGAGAATGGATTTCGCCCCCCGCCAGTAATCTCTATCTTTCCATTATTCTCAGGCCCGAGGTTTCGCCGTCTGAAGCATCCCAGATTCCAGTTCTGTCGGTCATGGCATCTATCAGGGCTCTTGAGCGATTGGATTCCGATCTCCCCTTCGGGATAAAGTGGCCCAACGATATCTACTGCCACGGCAGAAAGATAAGCGGTACTCTG
>JAIOSX010000095.1 GCA_021107345.1 Candidatus Aegiribacteria sp. | reverse complement strand
GTGAGCTGACTGATCACGCAGTCGAGGGAATAAAGCGTATTATGGTCTGAATCAGACAAGACACAGAATTGAATGCCTATATTCTATATTTGTGAATTCCTTTTTTGATCTTCCTGATTTCAGTTTTCTTCCCGCTGTTTATTTTAAGATAGAATGTATTTGATGTTTCCACAGTGATATCAACAGGATCTTCAATTGAATTTCTCCGGTCACAGATGATTCCAACAGGCGAATTTTCAAATATCATATTCCGGATTCCCATTTTCTCCGGAGAAAGTAGATTCCAGTAAATGGTATTTGCAGGAACATCCAGTGTAATGCCGATATAGTTTTCAATCAGCTGTGTGATCGGGCCGACAGCCGACCAGCCGACGAAATCAGGTTTTGCCGGCTTGCCGGGGACTGCGGTCTCGGGAGAATAGTTTTCCCAGACAGTTCCGGTATCCCTGAAGACTGATGCAATATTATCCAGATGATTGCAGACGATGTCTCTGGCAATTTGATGACGGCTATTGGCTGACAGTCCTTTCACAATCATGTGATTGGCAGGTGACCATACGCTGCCAAGCCAGTAGTGACCGGCATTTTCGTATTCCGGATGATCGGCGGATAGAGTCGGTACCCGGTGTTTCCGATTGAAAGAATGTGGATCATTAAGGTGGGATACTAATTTTTCGACTTGATGATCATCAGTAATACGTGCCCAGAGAGGCCAGAAAGAAGCTACGGTTTTAACTTTCAGGTACGAATCATCTTTATCCAGATCCCAGTATATTCCGTCCTCCTCACACCACATGGTTGTGTTTATCAGCTGTTTGAGTTTCTCGTAATGAACATTGAGTATCTGCTCAGTTTCTCTATCGCCTGCAACCTGAGCCAATTTTATTAAGTAGTAAGCAGATAGAGCTTCAATGGCATCGTAATCTATCCAGCTGTAAGGCGGATATGGTTTATCAGCAATACTTCTTGGTGAGTTATCCATGCCGCTTCCCCATCCTGACCACCAGTAATGTCCGTTAGGATGACGACGATTCTGTCGTATCCAGTCAGAATATTTTTTCAGAATTGGCAGTATGGCTGGTATACGAGAGGCATCACCTGTATGGCAATAGTACTCGTATTCAATCCATGAGAAAAGATTGTTTCGCGTGAACCAGCAGGCATCTTTGCCCTGGTCATCCGCTCCGTCCGATTTGCGTATCACGCCGGAAATAGCGCCGTCGGTATGCTGTTTGCGGTAAAAATTATCCAGACTGACTATGTTAGGCAGTGCTCCCTGAGAGTATTTAGCCCAGGCAACAGAAAAGCATGTATCCCATTGAAAAATACGTTCGTCAAATGCAGCATCGATATATCGTTCAACAAATCCGTTCTCTGGCGTGCCCTGTTCCGTTTTGTTCAAACCGATCTGCCAGCATCTTTGATACATTGCGATTAAATCGGGTCGTAAAGGAATGACAGGTTCAGGTACAGTCTTTAACAACTTCTCAAATCCACTTTTACCCGAAATATCTTTTTTCACGATTCTGCAACTTACTACAGTATCTTTTCCAGCTCCTCAAGCGTATTCTCCATTTTTTGAAGGGCCAGATTCACAGGTTCGGGAGTCGTGAGGTCCACACCGGCTCTTTTAAGGAGTTCAAGGGGAGGCCTGGATGAACCGCCTCTGAGGAATTCAATGAAACTTTCGACTGCACCGGGTTTACCGGCAAGAATCATTGACGATATGTCAACAGCTGAGGAAAGCCCGGTCGCGTACTTGTATACATAGAAGTTGTAGTAGAAGTGAGGAATTCTGGACCATTCAGTAGCAACAAGGTCATCTTCATCGTCCCAGACAAAGGAGTCTCCGTGATATAGCTTTACAAGGTCGTAGTATGAACTGTTGAGGTAATCCGGTGTAAGCGGGTTGCCCGATTCAACATGCTCGTGGATCAGTTTCTCGAATTCTGCGAACATTGTCTGTCTTACAAGGGTAGATTTGAATGTGCCGAGAAGGTGATCAAGCAGGTAGATTTTTTCTTGTTTGTCATCCATCCTCTTGAGCAGCAGATCAATAAGGAGCATCTCATTTGTTGTTGAAGCGACCTCGGCTACGATGATCTTGTAATCTGACATGTGATACGGTTGCGATTTTCTCGATAGAAGGCTGTGCATGGAGTGCCCGGCTTCGTGAGCCAGCGTGAATACACTCTGAAGCGTACCATTGAAGTTATGGAGTATGTAGGGATGAGAATCGTAACATCCCCCCGAATAGGCACCGGACCTCTTGCCTATGTTCTCGTATCTGTCCACCCATCTGTTCTTGAAGCCCTGAGTAAGGGCGTCAAGATACTCACTGCCAAGAGGAGCTACGGCTTCCAGGGTCAGGTCTACTGCCTCATCCCAGCTGTAATCCGCTTTGGATTCAGGTACAATGGGAACGGAAGTATCGTACATATGTGTTGAATCAAGACCAAGTGCATTTTTCCGGAACTGGAAGTATCTGTGGAGCACCGGCAGGTTATCATGGACGGATTTTATCAGGGAATCGTATACGGAAACACTGACCCTGTCGTTAAAAAGAGAAGCCTCAAGGGCTGAACCATACTTCCTCGTTCTTGCCCTGAAGATATCCGATTTAACCTGTCCCTCCAGAAGAGCCGCTTTTGTTGCCACATTTCCCTTAACTTCGCCGTAGAAACCAAGGAAAGCGTCCTTTCTGACCCTTCTGTCTTTTTTCTGAAGGAATGCGCTTAAGTTGCCGGAGGTAAGCTTGACACTCTTTCCGTTCTCATCCTTGATCTCCGGTAATCTTGCCGGCATGTCAACGTTGCTGAGTTTCCCGAATGCTGAGCTGAACCCGCTTGTTATCTCAGCGGTGTTTGCAAGAAGCTTCTCCTCATTCTCTGAAAGGGTGTGAGAACGGTATCTGAGAATATCCTGAAGCCATGTTCTGTAAGGCTCCAGTTCCGATGTTTCCAGCCATGAATTGATGGTATCTTCGGGTATGGCCAGGAGTTCAGGAGTGAAGAAGGAGTGAGCAGCGCTAAATTCAACGAATCTGCTTCTTATTCTGGAAGCCATTCCGCTGTACAGCGAATTTCCAAGATCCTCATCTCCCTTCATATTGGCATACGTGAAGAGTTTTTCCAGAAGTCTGAGATGTGATAGCAGTTCTTCGATCGCTGCTTTCAGTGTTCCGGGAGATTCACTGAGCCTGCCTGCCCATTTTTTCATGTTCTCCATGAAGGCTGCTGTCTCGCCGAAGTCTTTTTCCCATTCATCATTTAAAGCATAGATAGCCTCTATGTCCCATTTTACCTCAGCAGGGATTTCGTTTCTGCTTTTCAATTCATCAGGCATACTTATCCAATCCAGTCTTTTAAATTATTTCAGACAGTTTCGTCATGAACCTGTCAAGGTTAATACAATTTCAATCGAGCGCTACATACCTGTTAGATGTTCGAGTTCCATCATTGTACTCCAGATTTAATGCAAACGAACGGTATTTACAGTAAGCAACAACTAATATACATTATACGTCACCGATTTCAATATTTGCATGGGAAATGCTCTACTCAGGTAAATGCAAGAAGAATATTACTGCAGTTTAGGAGAAAACCATGAAAATGTCAGGATTGCTGATTGCTGTTGCCATCATCGTCTCATCAGCCTGCCTGAGTAATTCGAATTCCGATAACACCACCAGTGAAACAAATGTAATTCTGGATACACTTGAATCTCCCGGTGAGAGCATTACCGGACTTGCATGGGGAGACGGATTTCTCTGGGCGGTAGATTCCTCCTTAGACAGGATCTTTCGCATAGACACCACCACCGGAGAAATAATTGATTCCTTCAAATGCAGTACTCCCTCCTCATTCACCGCAACGGGGCTGGCATTCAGCGAAGAACATAACCTGATTCTTCTTGGACTCTGGAATCACTCGAGTAATGCCTACGTGTACTTCTATTCTCCGGGAGGTGAGTACATCGGATCGGTAAGCATGTGCGGGGGTTGAGGCAACCCTGTCTCGTCGGTGACGGGGCTGGCTGCGCATATGGATTATCTCTATGTCTCCTCAAGGTCTCAGAACAGAACCTATCGTTATTCGCTTCCCGGCATATACGGCAGGACAAACAGTACTCCATTTGGAAGGAACAGCCTGACCAGGGATATTGCCCGCGATTCCGTGGGACACATCTGGGCAGCATCCGACGATTCCCGGATTCCCATTCGCTGTTTCGATTCATCCGGGGATACCGTTGAAGAAATTAGTAATAGCATCATTTCATCCGCTGCAGGCCTGACTATTGATGATGATGGGCACCTCTGGGCAAGCAACAGCGATGATATGATGCTATACCGTATTGATATCACGGAATAGATACAATCAGGAACCAGGCACTTCTGCGCTGTGGCGGGAAGAATTATAATTCCCTCATAGATTGTCTTTGCCTATCATCAAAAAATGGAGAAAAATATGCGTGATTGTATCTATGGAGTTGACAGACAAGTACCCCTTCTGGACGGAACACTGGTACGTTACGTCAACCTGGACAACGCGGCCAGTACACCCCCCCTGAAAAGTGTGGTAGATGGCATCAACGCTCTGGCATCTTACTATTCCAGCGTTCACAGGGGAACCGGCTTCAAATCGAGATTGTGTACGGAAGCGTACGACAGGGCTCATAAGATAATAGCGGAGTTCGTTGGAGCCGATCTCAGTATAAATACGGTGATTTTCGTGAAAAACGCCACAGAGGCTATTAACAAGCTCGCTCACCGGCTGAAATCCCCCGGTGATCATGTTGTTATCACCTCGCGCATGGAACACCATTCAAATGATCTTCCGTGGAGATACAACTACAGAACTCTCCATGTGCGTACAACAGCTGACGGGCGGTTCGATGAAGACCATTTCGATTCTCTTCTGAGGGAACACAAAGGAAAAATAGCTCTTGTGGCAATAACGGGTGCCTCCAACGTTACAGGATATATTCAACCGATACATCATCTGGCTGAGAAAGTTCATGAAGTCGGCGCGAAGATAATGATAGATGCCGCCCAGCTTGCTCCACACAGAAAGATAGATATGAGACCGGATGACGACCCCGGTCATCTTGATTTCATTGCACTTGCAGGGCATAAGATGTACGCTCCATATGGAACGGGCGCACTTATCGGCCCGAAGTCCGAATTTCTTGACAGTCCCCCGGATTACTGCGGGGGAGGTACGGTAAATGTGGTTACTCCCGATGAGGTCTTCTGGGCCGGAATGCCGGACAGAGACGAGGCTGGAAGTCCCAATGTCATGGGAGCAATCGCCATGGCAATTGCTGCCGAAACACTGATGAAAAGGGGAATAGACCGCATTGCGGAGCACGAGAGGGAACTGACCTCGTACGCGCTTGAAAAGCTTGGAGCCATGGAGGGTATCACTATTTATGGCGAGACTAACCCTTCGAAAGCTTCGGAGAAGGTTGGAGTCATTCCCTTTAACCTGGAGGGTGTTGATCACGCTTTGCTGGCTTCGATTGCAGGTTATGAATTCGGTGTAGGAGTACGCAACGGTTGTTTCTGCGCTCATCCATACGTTGTTGAGATACTTGATCTTGAAGAATCCGAGATCAGAAGATGGAGGGACCAGTTCCTCAATGGTGATAAATCTGGAATGCCCGGTATGGTCAGGATGAGTTTTGGATGCTACAGCAACCATGAAGATGTGGACAGGCTTATTGAAGCACTTGATATGATTCGTAACGGTGAATACAAAGGCAGTTACTATCAGATTCCGGAAACAGGTGAATATCTTCCTGAAAACTACCGGGATGATTTTTCAGGATTCTGGCATTATCCGGATTCAATCTAACGTCTGGTTAATAATACTGATGCCGTTTCCTCAAAATTCCGAATACGCTCTTAAAGATACAAGGAGTACCCAATGAACAGAAGAATAATATTAACGCTTATTCTTGTACTGACTGCAGTGGGGTTGATCGAATCATGCGGCGGAACAAATGAAGAGCAGCAGGCTGCACGGGATACAACAGAGATTGCGGAAA
>JAIOSX010000110.1 GCA_021107345.1 Candidatus Aegiribacteria sp. | reverse complement strand
TTCGCTTTCAATTTTGACCTCATTTTTGTTTGGATGTTCAAGTGTTTCGTATGCTTCAATCACTCAAGCCAAGCTGTTTTATCACCCCTCTTTCTCCAGCTTCTTCAGTTCTGAGGCGATGTATTTGTTCGCTGTTTTGAGATACTGCCCTGGTGGAATCATAGGTTTATCGAGATTTGCCTGTGTTCGTTCGGATATACACCCATCGGTTACAAACTCCCCGCCTGCCTTCTGAAGAAGCTTGTTGTAACGCATAAGAAATGGCTTTAGAGGCAGCATGGGATTAGTGAGTATCATGCCACCGTCTCTGTAAATCTCACCAAGAATACTGATTCCGAGATTTCTGGCAATTCTCCTGAAAAGAAGTTCGAGAACCTGGAAATGTTCCATTCCGGTAAATCCGCAGTTAGAAATTACAATGAACTCCGGTGTATGACCGGTTCTTACCGGATGCCTGCACTCATCATTCTCATCCTTTTCAATGAAGGGTTCGAGGCGGGGAATAATTCTGTCCAGGAAATCCTTCATTATCCCCGTTACGTTATCCACGTAAAGAGGTGATGCAAGAACAAAGACATCAGCCGAGAATTTCTCCAGCAATTCCTCCATATCATCCCGGATGATGCATTTCCCCGGTGTTTTGAACCAGCAGGCCATACATCCTCTGCAATGCCCGATTTTCATATCGGTTAGAAGAATGTTCTCGGTTTCAGCTCCTGCCTTTTCGGCCCCAGCAAGGAAGTTCTCAACCATGACGTGAGTGTTTCCGGCAGCACCACGCGGACTTCCATTGAACGCAACGATTCTCATCATCTCTCCTTCTCCTGTGAATGACCACTATCTTAACAGCGTAAAGATACAATCGAACTTAACATTGTCAAGATGTATCTTTTATTGTAGATTCGCATTCAGGACAGGAGGAGATACACCATGGCTGAAACTGGCAGAACTGACACATACCATCACGGCGATCTCAGACAGGCTCTCTTGAATAACTGTCTGAAACTGATAGAGGAAAAGGGCGTTTCAGGCTTCACGCTTAGAGAAGTCGCAAGAATATCGGGAGTCTCTCCCGCCGCTCCGTATCATCATTTCAAGAGCAAGACCGAACTTCTGGCGGCAGTCGCTCTTATGGGCTTCGAGATGCTCGATGAAGCACAGCGGAAGGCATCAGAAAAATGTGATAACCCGGTGGATAGACTGAGAGCCCTGGGAAGGTCTTATGTTTTATTCGCTGTGAATCACAAGGTATACTTCCACGTGATGTTCAGAGCGAACCCTGAACCTCTATGGGAGAACGATTTGGTGATGAATGCCGCGAAACAGGCTCTCACTCATCTTGAGAATACAATTCGCGAATTGAATCCGGAAGTGAAGGAAGCCAACGACAGTCACTTCCAGAAAACTATACTATCATGCTGGTCGATGGCTCACGGTCTGGCTTCTCTGTGGGTGGACGGTCCTTTGAGAGTGACAGAATCAGGTAAACTGGACATCGAGGAATTAGTCGATCTCGTTTTCGGTCATTCTATGATACCCCGGAAATTCTGAGATTCTGTTGTGCGAAACCCGGTCTTCTATCAATCTTGACCGGGGATCCCTGAAAGAGTCTATTCCTGATTGAGGTTGGAATATGAAGCTAACAATAGGTTTGATGATTTTGCTGTCTGGTGCTGGTGTATCTGACACCTTATCATTTATGGTGCAACCGGATTATGACGGACTTCAGGTAATCCGTGATGGCGTGTATCACCGAGTTATCCTTCCTGGCTCTCCATTTCTGGGTATCGAGGGTGAGCCGGATCTACCTCACATGCTTTTGAGAATAGCCCTTCCAACGGGATGCAGGGCTGAAAACGTGACTATTACCAACTGTGTTTTCGACACCCTTCCATCTACTTGCGCGATTGTACCGGTGACTCCTGTCCTCTGTTCCATTGACGCTGAACCGGCTTTCCCCCGGCCGGATGAGCATATCTACGCATCCAGCTCTTTCTACCCCGCGAATCTGCTTGAAGTATGGCAATCGGGTATACTCTGGGGGATACCTCTGGCGAGTACCTGGATCAGACCCATCCAGTGGAACCCGGCTACAGGAGAACTGCGAGTTCTGCGTACGCTAGAACTTGCTGTCGAATACGAGGAAACTCAAATTCACCCCAATATTCGCGCCAGAACTCAATGGAGTGAAGACAGGGCTCGTGATATTCTGCGTTCGATGGTACTGAATCCTGAAAATACAGGTTCCTCCGGCGCCACTATCATTGACCCGAAGCAATTGGAATACGGGCAGTACATTATAATCACGTGCCCCGAGTACCAGCTTCCCATGCAGGAACTTGCTGACTGGAAAACCGCAAAGGGAATTCCGACTTCGATCTACACTACTAATTGGGTTTCCAGCCACTACCCTTGTATCGATCTGCAGCAGAGCGTGCGCGCCTTTTTAACGGACTGCATAACTGAGGGTGTAGACTTCGTACTCATTGTTGGCGACAACGATGTTTTCGAGGCAAGGTTCGCACATCCCACTTCATCCATCATCCATCCACATCCCACGGATCTGTACTACGCTGATAACAACGATACTGAACCTGGTTTCGACATGTGGGACAGTAATGGCAACGGCCGCTGGGGTGAACCGGATGATAACGTAGAATGGCATCCCGATCTCTGGGTCGGCCGGGCATCCGTGAACAGCCTGGAGGAAGCGGAAATCTTCGTGGATAAGGTTCTGATCTATGAGCATGTTCAGGGCTGAACGCTGAATCCTGGGAGATGCGATTTGGATATACAACGGGCTTCTTAAACCCGCCTACTAATCCAGGAAGTGTATATGCGGAGCAGATCTCGGCTATGGTTCCTTATCAGTGGACAGAAGAGAAATGTTACGAGTCATGGGGAAACAACTCGACCGCTATTACAATCTCCATGATAAATAGTGGTCCTCATCAGATTTTTCACGTCAACCATGGTGCTTTCGATTGCATGTACACCGCATATGGCGACCTGTTTACTGTGGACGATATCATGGAGCTGCAGAACATTACGAATTCGGGGAGTGTTGCTATCTGGAACTCCATGGCTTGCAGTTCAGGTGCCTTCGACTCCCTAACATCCTGTGCAGACGCCTGGCTGAACGCCCCTGAAGGCGGAGGGTTCGCCTGCATGAACACTCGGCCAGTCTATGCAACGATCATCTTCCCTATCTGTGAAGGGTTCTACAATGCATATATGATCGATGGGTTTTACGAACTCGGTATCGCACACGGCCTGGCACTTGATAACCTGTGTCCCCCCCCGAGCCCCGGAGGCGCTGTAGTACAGGGCTACAACCTGTTTGGTGATCCGGAATTGCCGATGTGGCTGATACCGGGTGGCTCACTGAACGTGGATCATCCATCCAGTATCGAGGGAACCTGTCTGATACCTGTTCATGTAACTTCATCTTCAGGAATATCCGTCGAGAATGCGAGAGTGTGCCTTCAGAAGGGTCCGTGGCAGACCGGTGAAGTCTACGAAGTCGGGTATACCGACGCAGCCGGACAGATTTCTTTCTGGGTCAGCCGTCAGACTCCAGGAGACATTACCATAACTGTCTGGGCTCATGATTTCGATCCCTATTCCGGCTGCATTGCCGTGGATTCTTCCGGAACACAGGAAGAATTTACTGTCGCATTGCTTAAAGTCTTCCCGAACCCCTCATCCTCCCCTGCTATGGTGAGTTTCTCGCTTTCTACAACTGCGCATGTTGAACTAAAAGTATTCGATATCTCAGGACGCCTTGTTTCGACTCCGGTTTCTGAAACTTTTGAATGCGGTATTCATGAGATACCCGTCGATGACCTTTGTTCCGGAATCTATTTCGTCAGGATGAATTCCGGAAGTTTCTCTGAAACGCAGCGCTTCGTGGTGATAAATTAACGGAGATCTGAAGTCTATTCCATACCTCCAGTATGTATCTTCCAAGGATAATTACGAAAATACCAATAAAGGATATACTGCTTGACGATATATCTTTTAGATGTATAATTTCAGAATGAGATGAATTGCCGTAATGGGCTTCACTGATCTTTTCAGGCTGCAAAGAAGACTGATAATTAAATACTATGAAAGGAGATGGATAAGTATGAATGCAGGAACTGGAATGATAGCTGTTCTCTTCCTTATTTTAACGGTACCGCTAACTGCCCCGTCACAGCAGATACCGCTTCAAAGCTTCCTGAACAATCCCGAAAGTGTCGTTTACGATCCACCACGTTTCAGATACCTGGTCTCAAACTGGGGTAACGGCGATATTATTGCCATCGACTCTCTCGGTATCCAGACACCTTTCAACACCGAGATGAACCAGTCTGCGGGTGTGCACATCGTCGGAAATACTATATACGCCGCTTCGACTGAAGGCTCTGTTACAGGGATAATCGGCTTTGATCTTGAGACTGGAACCAGGATATTCACAATGGATATCCCGGAGAAGCAGCTACTCAACGACATCACTTCGGATGGATCCGAGTACCTGTATGTTACAGACTCCGAAGCAAACCGGATCTATCGTGTAAGACTCAGCGACACGACCTACAGTGTACTCGTAGATTCAGGGCTCGGATATCCGAATGGAATCATCTTCGATGAATCGAATAACAGGTTACTCGTCGTTAATGATCTGATTGCAGGTGGACCAATACTTGCAGTGGACCTGGCAGATAATACGCTGTCTCTGGTTGTGAATACCGGGCTTCAGCCAGATGGTATTTCCTTTGACGGCGATGGGAACACATACATCTCCTCCTGGGCAACCGATAGGGTGTACCGGTACGATCCGATATTCACCACTCCCCCCGAGATTGTTTCACAAGGGCACAACAATCCTGCTGATATATACGTCAACATAATCGATAATATCCTTGCGGTTCCGAATTTTGGCGGGAATTCCCTGGATCTGGTGCCCCTGGCTCCCCTGTCTCTCCCGGGCGGCGGAACCGTGCTGTCTGAGCTTAGCCTGACAGCATATCCGAACCCATTCAGATTTACTACTACTGTAGAATATCCTGTTACATCAGGCGTTTCGGAGGGAAGTCTGCGCATCTACAATCTTACCGGCAGACTCGTCTGTGAATTTACTGAGCCCGGGGAATCATGTGAATTCACCTGGATGGGTGCAGATAACACCGGCAAAGCTGTACCTCCGGGAGTCTACCTTATGCTCTTTACATCACAGGAGATAACCGTATCCGGATTGATCGCAAAACTCGACTGAGAGGAACAGGTCATTAATACCAGATATGCTTGTTTTATTGATATATGATATTAGTATAATGCAACTAATAGTGTTTCGATTTCACGATCATAGAAGGAGAATGACATGAAGAAGGCTGTCCTCGCTCTGTTGATACCGATACTGGTCTGTCTGGCTTCCCAGGCAGTCCAGACGAACTGGGCTCTCGGACCCGGTATACCAGGACCGGTTTTCGACTGGGATTCCATGTTCGAATCCTCCGAGAACATCGCCTGGCTTTCCATACCAGGTCTCCTGACCCTCTCCTCAGCACCACTTTCAGTACCTCACACTAATGTAGTCGACCTTTCCTTC
>JAIOSX010000075.1 GCA_021107345.1 Candidatus Aegiribacteria sp. | reverse complement strand
TGTATCACTTTGGCTGATACCTCTTACAGAAGCGTTTGCCACCTTCTGAACCCTGCTTTTGTCAAGACCGCTCCAGACGAACCTCACAAGATAACCGTAAGGAGGATACCCGAATATCTTTCTAATTCTGCTTTCTCTCTTCCAGAAGTCAGCGAAATCATGATACGCGCCTGCTCTTATCACAGGGTTGTTTGGATCATGCGTCTGTATGATAACTTCCCCCGGGATATTTCCCCTGCCCGCTCTGCCGGCAACCTGGAGAATCAGCTGAAAAGTCCTTTCGGCCGCCCTGAAATCCGGGAACGCCAGACCCATGTCAGCAGAAATTACACCGACAAGCGTAACGCCGGGAAAATCATGCCCCTTTGCAACCATCTGCGTACCCAGAAGTACATCTCCCTCGCCCTTCGCGAACCTGCTCAGTATATCCCAGTGTGCATCCTTGCCCCTGGTCGTGTCGGCATCCATTCTGATCACCCTTGTTTCAGGCAGCAGCTTTCTCAGGTGCTCCTCGACTTTCTGTATGCCTGGTCCCATATGAGCGAACTCATCGAATCCGCATTGGGGGCATCTGCTCATTGCGGCTTTCCAGTGATTACAGTAATGACACCTTAGAACCTGCCCCTTTCTGTGGTATGTCAGTGTTACTCCGCAGTTGGGGCATTCCTCCCGGTGTCCGCAGTTTCTGCACATCTGAGTGGGAGAGAAACCCCTGCGGTTAATAAGGATAATGCTCTGTTCTCCCCTTGCTGTTCTGCGCCCGATACCTTTGAGCAGTTCAACCGAAAGCAGAGGATGATTCATACTTCCCTCATCAACCAGAATAGTTGAAGGCATCGGAATACCGTCTATCCTGCTGTCAAGTTCAAGAAGGTCGTATCTCGCGTCGACCGCGTTTCCGTACGATTCCATGGAAGGACTTGCAGAGCCCAGAATAACCGGAATACCTTCTATTGTTCCTCTTACGACCGCTAAGTCCCTTGAATTGTATCTCGGCAGTTCATTCTGCTTGTAACTGCTGTCATGTTCCTCATCCACAACGATAATTCCCAGATCGGGAAGCGGTGCGAAAACAGCGCTTCTGGGACCTATAACAATTCTTCGTTCTCCGAGTTTTGCGAGGTTCCAGCTGTCAAGCCGTTCGCCTCCGGTCATGCCACTGTGGAGTACGGTTACCAGCCCTGGAAACCTTCTGCTGAAACGGGAAACTGTCAGAGGTGTAAGAGAAATCTCGGGAACCAGGATGAGGGCTGTTCGGCCCCCTGAAATAACTTCGGTTATTGCCCTGAGATAAACCTCTGTCTTGCCGCTTCCCGTAACACCGTGCATGAGGAACACTCTGTTACTGCCGAGGCTTTCAATAACTGCTTTCAAGGCGTGATCCTGAGCTTCTGCAAGTACAGGAATATCCTTTTCCTTCTCGATATCTGATCTGATCAGAGATTCCCTGTACCTTCTACGATAGGATTCCTTCACAAGTCCTTTTTTTCTGAGGCCTTCAATGGACGATGCTGTAGCGCCTGTCGTTTTCATCAACTGCCTGCGAGTAACCGATCCTTCGCAGGTAGCCAGGTACAGGAGTATCTCAGCCTGCCGGGGAGCCGTACGCTTCATAGCATCAGCTCTCCTTATGAGCCTTGAATCCTCAACAGCAGCTTCAATAATTCTTTCCCGGACCGGTTCAGGTCCTGAAACAGACTTCCATATAGTTCTGAGAACTCCCCTTTTCTCAAGTACAGACAATTCCCTCTCCAGGGGATAATCACTGTTCACGTTGTCTCTGAGAAGCTTAACGGGAATATTCCTGCGGGCTGGAAGGAGGCTGTGCAATGGATGTTCAGTATCGATCTTACCGGTCAGGGTTACCACCCTTTCCGCTCTGCCTGAAATGCCGGGAGGATGAGCGGCCGCCATCATCATTCCAGGAGGTGCCTGATAGTAATCAGCCGCCCACCGTGCAAGCTCCAGCATTGATTGAGGAAGAAGAGGATTGGCATCAAGCCTGTCCAGAACATCTTTAATTTCCAGCATGTTCGTCTGGTCTGTGTCAGTGAATCCCCAAACGTAACCTATAAGCCGACCTGTTCCGAAAGGTACAGCCACTCTGCATCCAACAAGGTTACCACCAGCCAGCGCAGGTGGTATTGAGTATGTGAAGGATTGCCAGAGCGGCCTGTTGAGGACGACTTCAATCAGTTTGCTGTTCTTTTCAGTTGTCACCTGGAAAGGGGATTTCCCGGAATTCCACTGGCTCTGTCCAGAACCAGCTGCCTTGCCTCACTTACCTTCATGGGAAGCGAAGGTAATGTCGGAAAATCGCCGTTTTGATATACTGTTCTGCCGGCCACCATGGTTAACACGATTCTCTCCGGCCATATCAGCTCAAGTATAGACCTTACCGGATCTTCTGAGAGCGCAAGCTCTTCCCACTCTTCATCGGAAGGTTTGATGAGAGTGATATCCGCAGCGAAATTCTCATCAAGTCTTCCCACATTCTTCCATCCCAGAGCCACGGCAGCTGAGCGCGTAGCACTGTTGAACCAGAATTCTGAATCTATTGCAGCAGGTGATTTCACAATTGATGCAAGACCCATTGCCAGGCGGAGATCGCCTGCCAGGTCCAGTCTGTTGTTACATGCCGCGCCGTCGC
>JAIOSX010000124.1 GCA_021107345.1 Candidatus Aegiribacteria sp. | reverse complement strand
TTCAATCTTACTGAATACTGGACCCTTGAGATTCCCGGGATGGTAACCTATTCCCTGGACGGAACTTTTTTACTCAATTCAGGAATCGCTCCTGACATTTTAGTCCCGGTTTCCGAAGCTGATTTTGCAGCCGGGGTCGACCCTGTGCTTGATGCCGCCCTCGAAATGCTCGTACAGTAGTCTGACTATTCGGCAGTAAGAACCAGCAGTGTCCCTCCGGGACTTATTTCAAGGTCAAGTGGATACCCTTTCAGATCTATCTGACTTTCAATGAAGTAGTTACTGCAGTTATAGGCAACCACCCTGCTGATGTTATCTCCCAGATAGCTTAGTACATAAGCATGAGTACCGTTAGAGTCTGCACACATGTAGTGGATATCTCCATCAATGGTCACCGTTCCGGTATACTGCGGTGGAGCAAAATAGGACTTTATGGTGGCAATCATACCGGTCTGGTATTCGAACACAGCGCACAGCCTGATACTGATATAGACAGGGATGGTTTCTATGGCCAATATTGTGGGAAATTTATCCATTTTCCTTGCTCGCATCACCGTTATTCCGGTGGAAACAAGCTCTGTTTCACCCTGGGTTCCAACAAGTATGGTATCCTGACTGTGATCGATGGCCATGCATGTGGGGCTGGATAGCAGAGTACAGGTTCTGGACAAGCCATTGCTCTCTTTTCTGACTTCGTAGATTCTGCATGAACTTGACCCTGCTACATAAAAGTAGGGTTTTTCGGTAGCTATTTCAATATCAACTGGAATCTCACAGACGCTGAAATTGTCCAGGATTTCCATATCCGGTACTTGGATTTCCAGTATCTGTCCTAATGCTCCTATAATGTAGACGCTGCTCTCGGTCGGACTGTACTCTATTTCGAAGTAGCCTGAAGGAGAAGGATTGCCAATAGCTGCGCAACCTGTCTGCTGGTATGATTCAAGGTCAAATCGGATCAGCTTTCCTTCTATGGTGGCTACAATGAAGCAGTCGGTAAGAGAACAGAGAGATCTGGCTCCTGAAATATTTTCAATCGTATGAACAACTGAAAGATCCGGTGTGTTCATAATATGAATTCCCGCCTGCAGCGTATGCTCGAACTCCGTAAGATCAGTGCAGCCTTGAAGCATAAAAAGCGCTGCCGCAACACAGATTATCATGAGTACCGGGTAAAGAGTAACCATTTGGTGCCCGCTGCAAAGCAATCTACATCAGCTTTCGATTATGAACAGATTGTCTCCGAGGTTTACCGATGCTCCGGATTTAACCGGAATTCCTGTGATGATTCCTGATGCGGGTGCTGTTATCTCGTTCTGCATCTTCATAGCCTCAAGAACAAGGACACCCTGACCGGCTTCCACCGTATCGCCATCGCTGCACATTATCTCCACCACAAGTCCGGGCATGGGAGCGGTCACGACCAGCCTTCCACTTGCCTGCGTCTTCTCGGTTGTGACTACTTCTCTCTCATCCGTTACACTGAACTCGTAGACCTCTCCCCTCGTGGTAACCTGATACTTTTTCCCGAAGCGCTCAACTTCAACATTGTATGATTTCCCGTCAAGAAGAATCGAAAGGTGAGCCGGAGATATCCAGGAAATGCTGACAACCTTTTTCTTACCGTCTACCTCAACTTCGAAAAGTTCATCATGGGGTCGGACTTCAAGTCTTGAAGCTTCCACTTTAAGCAGGTGTTCACCGTCATATACTTCGAATGCCACCGTACATCCTTCCGGAAAGTTTCCACCTGTCGTCCTGTTTCACATCGGAAACAAAATCAACATTTTCGTCATTCATTGCTACTATAGTCGCCGCGATAGCGGAGATCTCAAGAAAGTCGTTCGTTCTGTGATGTTCGATCCTGGTCACGATACCCGTATCGTAATTGCCCTCCGAAAAGTCCCTGTCTGCAAGTACCCTCCTGTGGAAGGGTATAGTTGTTTTAACACCCTTGATCTTGTACTCATCCAGAGCTCTCAGCATTCTTGCTATAGCCTCCTGCCGGTCTTTGCCCCATGTGATGACCTTGGCCAGGAGAGGATCATAATAAACAGGAACGTCGTAATCCGCAGATATCCCCGATTCGACCCTGACTCCGGGGCCTGAGGGTTCAACGAGCTCCCTTATGTAACCCACCGAAGGGAGGAAAGTCTCCGGATCCTCCGCTGATATCCTGCACTCGATGGCGGCTCCGTTTATACCGATATCTTCCTGGCTCATGCCAAGCTCTTCACCCGATGCTATTCTTATCTGTTCCTTAACCAGGTCGATACCCGTTATCAGCTCGGTTACCGGGTGTTCGACCTGCAGCCTTGTGTTAACCTCAAGGAAATAGAAATCTCCGGAAGAATCAACAAGGAATTCCACTGTACCCGCGTTCGTATATCCTGAGGCTTTGACCGCAGTAATCGCAGCCTTGCCCATTCTCTCCCTCATTGCTTCGTCAAGCAGGCAGCAGGGGGATTCCTCAATGAGTTTCTGGTAACGCCTCTGAACCGAGCACTCTCTCTCATTGAGATGTATAACGTTACCGTAGTTGTCTGCGAGAATCTGTATTTCAACATGTCTCGGTTCGATCAGGTATTTCTCCAGAAAGACGTCTGGATTGCCAAACGCGGAGAGGGCTTCTGCACCAGCCCTAATAAAGGCTGACGGCAGTTCCTCTTTCGAATGTACTACACGAACCCCCTTCCCTCCGCCTCCTGCAGCGGCTTTAAGGAGAACGGGGTACCCCACTTCCGCTGCGGCAGCCAGAGCTTCCGCTTCGGATTGCATGGGTTCCATTGCTCCGGGTATTATCGATACCCCGGCCTTCTCCATCACCTTTCGCGCTTCCGTCTTGTTTCCGAGAAGTGCCATTGAATCCGCATCGGGACCTATGAAAATCAGTTCTGCCGCAGCACATGCAGCAGGCAGGGCAGGATTTTCGGCAAGAAATCAGTAACCGGGATGAATCGCCTGACAGCCGGATTTAACAGCGGTTTCTATAATCCTGTCAATTACCAGGTAACTCTTCACTGAGGGAGCAGGACCTATTTCGTAGGCTTCGTCCGCATACCTTACATGCTTGGCTGATCTGTCAGCCTCGGAGAAGACAGCCACTGAGGTTATCCCTGTTTCATGGCAGGCCCTTGCTATTCTAACGGCTATCTCGCCTCTGTTCGCTATCAGGATTTTATTGATAACTGTCATAATGGACCGTTTCCGTGCTTTCGCGGAGGCATGGTCTCGCGTTTTCCATCCAGGATCCTGAGTGCAGAGATAACTTTATGTCTTGTTTCGTGGGGTTTGATCACCTCATCTATGTATCCCATCCCCGCAGGTACCCAGGGATTGCTGAACATTTCGTCGTATTCATCGATGAGAAGCTGTCGCTGAGATTCAGGATCTGCATCCTTTGCGATCTCCCTTCTATACAGGATCTTAACAGCTCCCTTGGCACCCATCACCGCGATCTGAGCCGAAGGCCACGCGAAATTCACATCAGCACCTATATTCTTGGAATTCATCGCTATGTAGGCTCCACCGAACGCTTTTCTGGTTACAATGGTAATCCTGGGTACGGAAGCTTCGCAGAAAGCGTAAAGGAGTTTCGCCCCCTCCTTGATAACCCCGGCATGCTCCTGAGCAACCCCTGGCAGAAAACCGGGCGCATCCTCAAACACAAGCAAGGGTATGTTGAAGCAATCGCAGAACCTTATGAACCTTGCAGCCTTGGCGGAAGAAAGAGTATCCAGTACACCGGCAAGCACAGCAGGCTGATTTGCCACGATACCGATCGGCTTTCCGTCCATTCTCGCGAATCCCACTATCATGTTGGGAGCGTAATCTTCATGAACCTGAAAGAGATTTCCATCATCTACAACTGAGTGTATTACCAGATTCATATCGTAAGGCATTGATGAATCCGGCGGAACCACTGTATCCAGGGATTCATCACTTCTTTCAACAGGATCGGTGCATTGCATCATGGGCGGGTCGCTCATGTTGTTCTGAGGCAGATATGTCATGAGTTCCCTTATCATAGCAAGGCATTTCTCTTCAGAGCTGACGGCGAAGTGCGAAACACCGCTTTTTCTGCTGTGAGCGGCAGCGCCTCCGAGATCCTCAAAAGTTACATCCTCATGGGTAACTTCCTTGATTACATCTGGTCCGGTCAGGAACATGTAGCTTGCCTGATCGATCATGAAAACGAAATCGGTCAGGGCGGGGGAATAAACAGCCCCGCCCGCGCACGGCCCCATAATGGCTGATATCTGAGGGACAATCCCGGAAGCTTTTACGTTTCTGAAAAAAATGTCCCCGTAACCCGCAAGCGAGTTTACTCCCTCCTGTATCCTTGCCCCTCCGGAATCCTTAATGGCTATTATCGGAACACCGTTTTTCAGAGAAAGATCCTGAAGCCTTGATATCTTGTCTGCTACGGCTTTTGAAAGTGAGCCGCCGAAGATGGTGAAGTCCTCTGCATAAACGTAAACCTGCCGTCCGTGGATTCTTCCGTAGCCCGTTACTAGACCGTCTCCGGGGATCTTCTTTCCACCCATACCGAAATCATTGCAGTTATGGGTTACAAGCATACCCATTTCATTGAATGATTCCGGATCAAGAAGCAGATGAAGACGTTCCCTTGCGGTCAGCTTGCCGTTCTCATGCCTTTTCTCGATCTTCTTCTCGCCACCCCCCGCAAGTGCTTCAGATCTTAAATCATCAAGTCTTGACACCTGAACCCCCTTGATTTCAGGAATAAACAATACAGTCTGATCAGTCTTTCCTCCTGATAAGAATAATCATATCGGTAGTATCCTCGCTTACATATATCCCACCTTCGGTATCCACGGCAACGTCTTCAATGTTGTGAAAGCCTTCGGCAAAAGTAGTCGCAGTACCGTTTTCATCCACCATGGAAAGCCTCCCCGAGCCTGTTCCCATGTCCTCCTCAGCAACGTACAGAGGAAAAAGTCCATCGAAGCTGCTGGAGATACCTTCACAGGAATGAAGACCGCTGCAGAAAACCTCCCATTCACCAGAATATGGATCGATACGCAGTATTGAAGCCTGAATAAAACCGTAGCCGGAAAGCTCATTGCACACGTATATAGCCCCGCTGCTGTCGGTAATAAGATCTGAGCAGCTCCATAGATAAAGCGAAGAGAAAAGCGGGTAAGAGCCGTTCACGTCTACCCTGCGAACACCGGTCAGTACCGGGGGTATGGTGGATGCTTCCAGGCTGGATTCGGTAACGGCAAGGATGCCTTCTTCAATCCATATCACTCCTTCAGGATACTGAAGACTGTCACAGATAGTGAACAGTTCTCCTGAAGGTTTTATCGCTATCAGACGGCCGTATTCCACGTCCTCGGTAACGTAAATAAGTCCTGAGCTGTCAGCGGCCATACCCTCAGGGTTACAAAGACTGTCAGCCACTATGACTGCATTTCCATGTTCATCTATTCTGTAGACGGCTCCATTACCTTCCGAAGCGGCATACAGGCAACCTGAAGAGGAGAATACAAGTCCGTCAACTCCGCTTATCCCTGTACTGAAAACTGTTGCTGTATACCCTTCGGGCAGCGTTATTCTTGATAGCGTGTCACCATGATCAAGCCCATTGAAATTGCAGGACTGACCGGATGCTATTATCGTCAAAAACGTAGAAATATATGTAAGCTGCATTATTCCAATCTACCGGGCAGGACATGATTTTAAAGTATAACCCTTTACAAAATTGTATCTGAACGCGTTAAAGTCAAGACTAATGAAGATTTTATCTGGTTCAGCACATGAAATTGATATCCTTTTCAGGAGAGATCTACAGTATACCGGTGAAATATGCAGGTTATATTCAATCTTGACGCAAACACTTCTCTGCTCTCTATTATGAATGTCTTTTGTGCTGTTGCCGAATGGAAGAACTGAAACGAAAGGTTCACCATCAAATCTTCACTTGATATTCTTCTGATAGAGAACAATCTTGAGGATGCAAGAATTTTCCGCAGCGTTTTGAAAGATATATCATCTGAAGAATTCCTCATCGAGAGGGCGGATGACCTGGCTTCCGCACTGGACAGAATAAGCGAACATGACTTCGATGTTATAGTAGCAAACCTGGATCTTCCCGACAGTTCCGGTAGCGAAACCGCACAGCAGATCTGCCGCATTGCCACGAAATTCCCCCTTGTTGTTCTTACAGAAATCGATGACGAAAGAATTGAGCTCAGCGCCCTGAAGGCGGGATCTC
>JAIOSX010000140.1 GCA_021107345.1 Candidatus Aegiribacteria sp. | reverse complement strand
TTCCAGTACAGAGTCAACATGGAAACGACGAATCCCTTAGCCACTCCGTGGCTTGCCATGATAGAGCTGACCTGGAATGAGCTGGGAATCGGTGAAGGTGGCCCTGAGGACATGGGAATACTGTCTGTATCCTCAAACCCCCTTTCGGGACTCGCCTCAGTCACATTGACCTGTGAAAACCTGATGACCATGGCACTATCCGTATATGATCTCTCGGGAAGAAGAGTCCTTGACGTTCCGGAGAAACAGTACGAAGCTGGGGTCAGCACTGTTGATATTCGGAATATCCCTCCCGGTATCTACATTTGCATACTGAATGGTGAGAATTTCCACGAGAGTTTAAGGTTCGTCCTGACTGAATAGAACCGATTCCTCATTCAGTGCGGACACTTGCTCAGCAGTGCTTCCTAGTAAGAATGTTTGGGATATTAGTGCAATTCGAAGGTTGCGCTCCTGCAATTGCACAAGTTGTAAGAGCGTCCACTACGGGGTACCAACAAAAGTGCCAACCACTAATTAAAGTGCCAAACGAATATTCCTTATTTAAGGTGATACATGCACTTTTATAACAGCAACAGATTTGAATATTTTTTGACTAAATTTCACAGAAACATATTATGTATCAAATAGGAAACAGGAGAGGAACAGTTACGATGAAATTTCATTCATCCAGATCTTATGGTTCAGGCCGCAATAAACGTTATACATCCTTTAAAATATCAGGAATATCTTTGCTTCCTCTGCTGGTAATATCATCACTTGTCCTTGGTGATTCTTCAGATGCGGAACCGGAAGCATACTTTTCCAGCATCCATCCTGACGCTGTAATAAATGATTCCAGTTATCCGCAAGATGTCGAGTTTTCTGTTATAACTGGTCTGGAAGCAACGGTGTTTGCCGATAGTTTTCTTTCTCACATGGGCGCAGATAACGTTGTTTTCTGCCGCACAACATGGATCGCAGCTCCTCTCGGCGGTTATCTGGTAGATGGACTTTGTGAGATAGAGATTGAAGGAACACACTACACATCATTCAGAATTGGAATCAGGGACGGATCAGAAGGCAGTCCTGAAGAAAGTAAGTTTGTATTCATTGCCTGTGGAACAGCAGACGGAAATGGAAGTATACTCTGGTATCCAGAACCCGGACCGGATTTCCAGCCAGAGGAAAACGAAATCATTCCTGAGAGTTACTTCAACTACGAATTCCTTCTGAACAGAGAAAATTTCGAAAACCTTGAGAGTTATTTTTCGAGATAGGGAATAATTATTCACATTTGAATTGCAGAAAGAATCAAATGTGATAGGCTCAATAGGCGTCGATTCTAAGAGCAGAATCTGGGTCGAACTCGCCTGCGATGATTTGCCTGTTTTCCATGTATATGACTACTCGGGCAAACTGCTGTTCATAGCAGTTACAGATGTTGAATTCACACCGGTCACCAGGCCAACCTTCAGAGTCGATGCTGGTGGCGTACTCGCATACGATCAAGATCCGATGGATTATTCCAAGATATACCTGTTCGAACTGGTTGAAACGGAATCTGAATATTGATCCATGACAAACCTGATCATTCTGTTCCCAATACATTTCGTTGACGGGCGGAGGCTTTCAGTACTATTTTAACTTCAAGATATTCTTTACCAGGAGAGGAATTGGATTATGAAGAAATTCGCGATTACTTCCGGAGCTCTTCTGATTGCATTCATGTTCGCTTGCGGCGGGGACACAACAGGGCCTGATCCAGGGCCCGATGAAGACTGGATGCCTTTGACAGTGGGGAACTGGTGGAACTACGTCTACGGTGGTTTCACATTCTTTGGTGCAAGTGCGGACTCATTCGTTGTAAGCGGATCCACGGAAAGAAGAGTGACAGCTCTGCTCCAGCACCAGGGGGGTTTCCAGGTATACGAGTTCAGTATTCAGTCGCAGATGATACTCACGGATCCCGACACAACAATGGTCTATGCCGACACCCAGTTCGTATATATACGGAATACTGGTGACGAGATAAGGGCGTATCAGGACACAGTGTCAATCGACTACAATCTGGTGGCTTTGCTGCCTCTGACTCTTGGTGAATCCTGGCTGACACAGCCGGGTGATACACACGAAAACGAGGTTACCAGCCTGAACGCTTCCGTTACCGTCCCGGAAGGGTCTTTCAGCGGATGTGCAGTAATAACCCAGACCGATACCCAGGAGCCCACTTACCAAATGGATTCATATTTCCACGATGGAACGGGCGTTGTATGGGATTTCGTGAAACTTGGAGACCTGCAGCAGATTACTGTGAGCCTGGAGACTTATTACGTTCAGTGAATTCTGAAATTTAACGCTGTCCGGATAGGATACGGGCTAGGATGACCCACAGGAATACTGCTTCAATCAGCTGTTTCTGCGCACCCACTGGAACGTTCTTTCCATGGCTTCTTCAACTGGAATTGCCGGCTTCCATCCTGTGAGCCTTTGGGTCAGCCCCTCCTCCAGGGGCCATTCCCTTGCCAGCAGTTCTCTGCATTTATCCCTGCAGAAGGAAGGTGTTCTTCCAGTAAGGGATGCCAGGGCTTCCGACATGAATCCCGCGGTATGTACGAGGACCGGCGGTATCCGCAGATGCAGTATCCTTCGTCCGGCGGCCTTTTCAAGTATTTCATGGAAATCCTTCCATGAGAAAAGCCTACCGTAGGATGGTTCGAGCGTTTTGCCGGCAGTATCCGGATAATCAGGAAGATCCGTTATCAACCTGGCAAGGTCCCGGACATATACGAGATTGAACCCACCGATGTTTATCCAGGGAGATAAGAAAAACCCTCTCAGAGCCAGCTTCATATCATACAGTTTGCAGATAGAGTCGCTTTCACCGTGTTTGTGCTTCAATTGAAAAACTCCTTTGCTTCGCGTATCACCATTCATAAGAAGTGGTTCCATTCCTATATGGTATAAAGGGTAGTACTGGGAGGAGGTTATCAGAGAAGGGATAAATCACGCTTAAATTCGTGTTATACCGCAGGATCGCAGCTCAGAGACCTTGATGATCCAGGCCATGAGTGGTTTTCAACTGGCAATCATCAGGCGTACCAGATTTCAGAAACACTCATAATATCAGTTCCTGCCACCCAGAATCTACATCATAAATGTGTAAACTCATTTATGATAGAAACAAAGTTTGGTTTTACTTCGAGAAATAGATTGACATATACAAAGAAATAACTATAGTTACCATAAAGATACTATAGTTTATATATAGATTCCTGCTGACTGGAGCAGTACAATGAGACCAATAAGTAAAGGACAGAACTCCTTTCGGTATCCGCTGAACGTTATACTTGGAACCGAAGCGCAGATAAGACTTCTCAGAGTAATGATTACGGAGGTTAATGGCCCTATTTCAATAGTAGATGCTGCGGAGAGGGCCGATCTTACCACACTGGGCGCAAGGAAGGCCATGAAGAGGCTTGCTGATGCTGGATTCGTCTGTGCCGTCGGAGGTGGACGAAAACTGCAGTATGAAATATCTCAGAATGATATTTTAGTACAGCCTATTACCGCACTGTTTTCCGCTGAAAATGATCGTTTTGAGCATATCCTGGCTTCAATCCGAAAGTGCATTGAAATAGTCGAACCGCCGCCAATCGCTGCATGGATACCTTCACTTCCTAGCGATTCAGAGCATCCGATAAGGATTTGTATACTTCAGAACCCTAGGAATCTAAGGGTGACAATCAAGAATCTTAGGATACTGCTTCAGGAGTTGGAGAGGGAAATAGACATGACTATCGAGTTGAGCGGCTATACAAAAGCTGATACACCTCAAAAGGAATTCGGTTCACTGCATCTATACGGTTTACCCCCCAGTAGAGATAATAATAGTGAAAACGGAATTATGAGTGGAGTTGTCTCTCACGAGATGCAAGACAAGCGATTGGAAGAGATTTGCAGAATAATCGGTAAGATGATCAACGAGGACAGATCTTTAATCGAAAGAGCGGAGAAGCATACAAAACTGATTCTGAAAGGTATATCCGACTCAACAAGAGGGGACATAGAAGAGTGGAGGGACATTCTCCAGAATTATTCAGCACGACGTCTTATACAGTTTCTCTACTCAGAAGAAGATCGTGCTATAAGATTGCGACAAAGTTGTCCATTCCTTGCGGTACTGAGTGAGAAGGAGAAGGAGCGAGTGTTAGAGGAGATTGGCGGTAGGTAATGACATTTCAGCAGCTCCAGCATGCCACCAAGTATGCTATTCATAAAATATGTGTGAATAAGAGTCAAACAGAGGCACCTATCCAATATAAACATCTTGCACAGAAGTTTAAGAGATAATTCATTTTCACGACTCTAGCCGTATCATTATCAATAACATACAGCATTTCTATATGTAAGACCCTATGAATATACACATTAGCAAAGCGTAATATGATGAATGTCATGCAGATGTGGACGCAAGGCGTGAAAACATAATATCCTACCCATATTCGAAACATGGTACACTTACACAAGAAGATGCATCTTCCTTACTAGGTATTATTGTATTACTATAGAAGTGGTTTTACTATTGATATGACTTAATTACTGATAGCACTTTTGGGAATAACAATTACGCAAACTGCCATGTAAATGTTAAAGCTGAATATCATATGAAATAAGGAGGGGAATCTTGTTTCAAATATCGTTTGTGCTGAAGATAATGGCTGTATTACTCACCGTGCCGGTCACCGGCACTATAGACCTGACTCCCATAGATAATACCGATGGTGAATGGGTTGCACCCGGTTACGAAGTTATAACCGAAGTGGATTTCGATCCGTTGGAGTATGTAAACAATGT
>JAIOSX010000279.1 GCA_021107345.1 Candidatus Aegiribacteria sp. | reverse complement strand
TTACCGATCGCGCAGTGGAGGGAATCATACGAATCCTGCAATAGATTAGAAAAGATAAAAAGAGAATGTCGGGCTTACCTTTCATACCTGCGATTCAGGGCTGAGTCCATTTAACCATTCGATTGCTTTGCACTATTCATATTGACTGTGCAGCATTTGATACAGTATCATCATCCAGATTGAGATATTGAGAGAAATCGGGACTGGATGGTAGATTGTTATGTCTGAGCAAGAAGGACTGTTCAACAGCATACGGCGTTTATCAGGACAGAGTTCAGAAAGCAGCCGCATTAAAGATGATATATGGAAAAACTACGGTAGAAGGTGCGCAATGCTGGTGCTTGACTCGTCCGGTTTCACCCTGAATACGCAGGAATCGGGAATCCTCAGTTACCTGACGTGCATTGTCAGACTGAGAGAAATGATGGAGCCGATTCTCTCGTGTTTCGATTGTATTTCATGGAGGGCTGCAAACGATAATATCTTTGCAGAATTCCTAACAGCTGACGATGCCCTCGGAGCTGCGCTTGAGATACAGAGATCGGTCAAAGCAGCAGATATCCAGATCCACGATAGGGAAAAGTTAGGGGTCTGTATAGGAATTGGGTTCGGTGATGTTCTCTGCTCCCGATCAGAAGGAGTATTCGGCAATGAAATGAATCGTGCGTCAAAGCTGGGAGAAGATCTGGCAGGAAACGGGCAGGTATTACTTACAGAGTCCGCATATCAAGAGATTTCGGAGGAATTCAGAAGGGATATTGTAGAGAGAAAAACAAACATTTCCGGTGTTGAACTTTCTTACTACATTATCGGAGCCTTCCCTTAAGGGAGGATGTTCCAGGATCGACACCGGTAAACCAATTTGCTGTTCATTCAGCGTTCATATTTTTAAGGAGGGTTCAGATGAAAAGATATGGATGTTTTGAAATAAGAACTACATGCAGTAGCTGCGGGTCACCACTTCCGATTAACGGCCCTTTCACACGGTTTTCCTGTATGGCCTGTTTCGAGGATATATCTATCCCACAGGATAGAATAGCTGATTTCCTCAACGATTTTGAAGAGGAGTGTGAAGGTCTTACCAAGGGTCAGGGCCGGGGGGGAACTCTCATGTGCGGTGGCGGTACTTTCAAATATGGCTACTGGAAGCTGGAACCACGTTGCTCTTCATGTAAAACCCCCCTTGAAATTCCGGAGGTTCAGGATAAATCCATTATCAGATGCAGTGAATGTGCCGCAGAGTATCATGTCTTTCCAGCCCCTGATTGGCTTAAAAAACTGGCACCCTCCGCCCGATTCTGCTGTACAAAAGAGCCGCCTCCCGAGAATAGAGACGATAAGTGTGTAGAGATCGATGAGGATTCGACTAAGCCGATTGTGATGTCCTGTCCACAGTGTGCAGGAGCGCTTTCCGTTTCAGCTCGAAGCGAGAGGATAATGGAATGCAGTTACTGCAATTCAGAGGTTTACGTTCCCGATGCCGTATGGAAAAGACTGCATCCCGTACGGAAATCCGAGGAGTGGTTCGTCTGTTTTGAGGGAAGGAATAAAATTCAGCTCCAGGTGAAGCGGCGTAAAATGGACCTGGAGGAAGAAAAGCTAGAACTGCAGAAGTGGCGTGTGAAGAACGCACCGAAAAAGGTAAAGAACAAACTGAAACCTGTTCTACGTATTCTGGGAGTATTTTTCGCCCTGACCATAGTTGTGAGTATTCTGATCAATCTGACCGGGAATGGTAAAGAGGATATTACTGAGATATATGCCAGATACGCCCCCTATCTCATTGTACCCATAGCTGTTCTCATCCCCATATGGTTTGTTGTCAAAGGCATGTTCTCGTTGCAGCTGGGCAAAGGCAAGGTATGCAAACAAGCATTAGCCCAGCTTGCTGATAAGCACGATTGGAAGCATGCGGGAGCTGAATACAAGGGCAGTCTGGGTTCTATCGATACCAAGTACCGAGGAAGGGATATTGAAATAAACCCCGGTGACGACTATGCCATAGAAGTAGAGATCAATGATTCTCCATTTTACCTGAAAACCGAGCCTCCCGGTTATCCGCACGATGGTGTTCAGCGATTTACTACAGGCGACAGCAGGTTCGATAACCTTTTTCCTTTCCGTTACGCGACGCCCGAGCTTGCAGAGAAAATAGAGAAATCGGTTGATGAAGCAATGGTTGTACTGGCTCCGGTTTACTGGTTCCTTGACAGATGGCAGCAGAAACTGGGCAGACTGAAGATTGACTGGAGCAACGTTGCCGTGCATCTGATTCCCGGTCATGTTGAGATGGTGGATACTGGTAACAAGTATCTGCTTGCAGAAGATATCGAACCGTTGCTGGAGGATATGATCGTTCTCGCAGCAGGAATCGATGCCATCGCTGCAGGAAAGGTGCCTGAGCTTCCACAGGCTTCTACATAAAATACTGCTGCTGTTACGATAGATTCAATTAAATTTGACGATATTTCAGTATTATATATATTTCATTAAGAAAAACTTAACATAATAAAAGGAGTATGTATGAAATATGAACTAATTGTAATTGTTACTGTGCTTATTTCTGCGTTCTCCGGTTGTGGCGGCGAACAGCCTGAACAGGTTCCGGACGAACCAATTGCGGATACAGAGTTGGTTTTCCAACTCATGATTACAGACTCCATAGGTGTTGAACTCGGTGACTCGAATTACGTTTTTGGTTCGATAGAAGCTTCTTCGCATACTACGGAGGGTAACATTCTTGTTCTCGACCGTCCGGCCTGCTGTGTTCGCGAGTACACATCCGGCGGCGAGTTTGTCAGGGGTTTCGGCAGGCGGGGAACCGGCCCCGGTGAATTCAACAATCCGCTATCCATGGTTCGACTTGGTGACGGACGAATAGGTGTATTGGATATGCCGGGCGGAATGAACATTTTCCTCCCGGAAGGTGAATGGGACGGGATTTCCACTGAAATTTTCAGAGAACCTGTAATGTGGTTAACCGCTGCTGACAGCAATCGTTACGTTGGCACTATCAACTCTTTTGAAATCGTTGACGAACAGCCGATCCTCACGGCTTATGTGGGCAGGTTCGAGATAAACGAGACAGAACCATCCCTGATCTACTGGGAGAATTCATTCGTGTTTGATTTTTCGAGCTTTTCACAGATTGTTAAAGAGGCTTATTTCGCTAAAACATGGACTTCAGAC
>JAIOSX010000277.1 GCA_021107345.1 Candidatus Aegiribacteria sp. | reverse complement strand
GGCTGAAGTCGCCGGTATGAGCCTGGAATTCATTATCATAGAGTGCCCAGTTTGCGGTACCGGTTATGGTCCAGTCACTTATGTCTCCATCCTCATAACCTTCAGTCCAGATCGTCTGAGCAAATAGCGTTGAGATACATGAAATTGTGAAGGTCAATAGATATTTGTGCATGTATTTTCCTCCTTAGTAATTCTATCCGATCTATCTGTTTATTCAAACTGGTAATAAAATCAATGTTCTCAATTAACGGAATCAATAGATTTGTTGTTGTCAGAAAGTTCAGGATAGAGCATCATCATACATTCAGGGCAGAGTCCGTGGCTGAACTGGGCCTCTGAATGGTCGGAAATATATGATTCTATCTGTTTCCAGTATCCGTGGTCATCACGGATTTTCTTGCATGACGCGCAGATTGGAAGCAATCTGCTAAGTTGTTTCACTTCATTAAGAGCGCGTTTCAGATCCTCATTCGCTTTTGCGAGTTCAATATTCCTGAGTCTGTAGATCTCCTTTTCCTTCTCCTTCTTCTCTGTTTCGTACTGTACCTGCAATTCGTTGATTCTGGCACTGCTGTCTTCGTTGAAAATTTCGTCATTCAGTGCTTTGCATTTCTTGTGGTAATACAGTGCTTCCCTGAAATCCCCCTTTTGTTCCAGAACTGATGAAAATGTCGCGCAACAATCCCTTTTAAGATCGGGCGCTCCAATCTCTTCTGCAAAATCGAATCCTCTTCTGACATATTCAAGAGCTTCGGAAAAGCGATCGGTAGAAGCATATATTATGCTTACACTGAGGAGTGTATTGACCAACGCCAGTCTGTCTTCTGTTTCCTCCTCAATTCTTAGTGATCTCAAGAAATACTCAAGCGATTTATCAAATTTCTTAAGGTCCTGGTAAACCGTTCCGATGTTGGTCAGTGTATGAGAAAATCCCCGTTTATCATTGGAATTTTCCCTTATTTTCAGAGCTTTCTGATAGTACTTCAGAGCTTTATCTGATTCTCCTGATTTTCGGTAGATATTCCCTGCGTTGTTAAATGAATTCGCGAGACCTTTCTTATCATCAAGTTCCTCGCATATCTTTATTGATTTATTATAATAATCCAGAGCTTTTTTCCTGTCGCCCATGGTATTGTAAATTATTCCAATATTGTTAAGAACGGGTGCGGTTCCAGAGTTGTCCCCTGAGTCCTCAAGAATATTGAGAGCCTTTAGATAGCATTCCAGAGCCTTATCGTACTTCCCCATCCTCCAGTACGTTACGCCAACAATATTGAGAGCGGATGATTTGTCTCTGTCTTCATCGATCTCGAGTTTTCTTAAACCATAGTCCAGAGCAGCCTGATATTCGCCAAGGCACTGCTTGGCCCAGCAGAGTTCTTTCAAAATAGCGGATTCCAGTTCTTTATCTTCAACGCTTCCCAGCAGTTCAAGTCCCTGGATACCGTATTCAATCACCTTCTGTGAGTTGACTCCCCTGAATGCCACACATAGATCAGCAAGAATTCCTATCCGTTCCAGTTCTTCTGTTCCGGAAAGCATTCTCTCAAGAGTCTCTGGATCTTTTCTGTCAGTCGAACAGGTCATATCATCTGTCATTCTGTGAGTTCATATTTCAACATTCGGCTTCACCTTTTTCAATCATGTATTCAGGATAGAGAATCTTGGCGCATTCGGGGCACAGGCAATGGCTGAACTGGGCCTCTGAATGGTCGGAAAGGTATGATTCTATCTGTTTCCAGTATCCATGGTCATCACGGATTTTCTTGCATGATGCGCAGGTGTTTCACTTCATTAAGAGCACTCTTAAGTTCTTCATTAGTCCTTGCAAGCTCGATGTTCCTGAGCTTGTAGATCTCCGTCTCCCTTTCCTTCTTATCGGATTCGTACTTCACCCGCAGTTCATTGATCTTCCGGCTGCTGTCTTCAGTGTATATTTCATCATTCAGTGCTTTGTACTTTTTATGAAATTCGAGCGATTCCCTGAATTTTCCTATTATCTCACAGACCTCGGAATAGGATTGATAGATTCTTTTCATTATTAAAGGGGAATCGATACGGTCTGTATATGCAATCGCTTTTCCAGCATATTCATAGGCTTCCTGAAACCTGCCTGTGCTCGCATAGCTAAGGCTGATGGAAAGCAGTGTCTGGGAAGCATCATCTATATCGCCCTTCTCAATCTCGATCTCAAGTGCTCTGAAGAAACAGTCAAGCGCTTTATCATGATTATTCAAATCGTAATGAATCATGCCGATATTGGTGAGAACGCGAGCAATTTTCCACTGTTCACCAAGCTTCTCCCTGATTTCCAGAGCTCTCTGATAATACTCCAGCGCTTTCTCCAGTTCGTCTGCCTGACGGAAGATGATTCCTGCGTTGTTGAGAGAATTGGCAAGATTAGTGTAACAGCCGTGTTCCTCAGATATTTTTATGGCTCTGTTGTAGTAGTCCAGAGCAGTGCTGTTGTCATTCAAGCCGTTGTAAATAATACCAATATTATTCAGTAATGATGATGCTTTCAGAATCTCTTTAGATTCCTCGAATATCCGGAGTGCTTTCAGGAAGTACTCGAGAGCCTGATCAATATTCGACAGCTT
>JAIOSX010000254.1 GCA_021107345.1 Candidatus Aegiribacteria sp. | reverse complement strand
TGGATTTTCTGCTTGAAATACTGGAGTTGCTGGATAAGGCTTCCATGAACAGAGGTAGGCATACCATCGACCCTTATGAGTTCGAGATAAGAATGCTGCGAAAGGCAATCGGATGGCCCCTCCCCATTCTGATGAAATTTTTAGGATTCTCCAAACGGTCCCTGCATACACGGGGTGATCTGGATGAATTTGCCGGAAAACTGTCAGAGCGGATAAAAATCTGAGTTTCTTCCCGCGGATGAATACTGCATGTGCGATGATTAACTATCAGATACCCACTCCTATTCCCAGGCTGTAGATCCACTCGCTGTCGTCATCATCTCCTGCTATATGGTAGAAAACTCCTCCGTTGATACCGAGGACGAAGAACCCGACAGATCCTTCCAATCCTGCGTAGGTGTTACCCTTTTCAACACCCTGGAGTCGATCACCCCAGCTGTGCAGAAGACTGGCGGCTATCCCGGCGTTGAAAACAGGCATAAATCTGCACTCACCGTACCTCATTCCGATAGTGATCTTTCCTCCTCCCAAACCGGGTTCGAGCTGAAAGAACGGTCCGAAATACTGTGAGTTTCCAAGGGGGCGCCATATCGCAACGCCAAACACTCCGCTGACCTTGATGGGAGTGGAGTATCGCACCATGACACAGGGAAAAACCGTAGTGTGCCTGCTGGAGACATTGTCATCGGGCATAACTGCGGACACTGTAGATATGAACATTAACAACAGCGCACTGCATATTGCTGTTTTCATGATTCTCCTTTGGTGATCATCGTAATATTAATGGCTGAGACGGACTCCACTGAATCAGTATACTGAAGTAAGCCATCGGATCTGCCCTGTCAAATCTATGAAAAGCTACTAAACGATCATAAAAGTTAAATTCAAGACTCGACCCTATGCCGCCTGATCTTTTTCTCGATCACCGAAACAGGAAATGGCTTCCCGTGAGCGGGATAAACCATCCTGGCTCCTTTATCGATCAGCAGTTCCCAGCTCTTTATTACTGCGCTCATATCCTCAGCGAATATGGGCAGGCCAGGTGACAGCCGAAGGGGAAACATGTTCATGGCCAGATCACCGACAAAGGCATCACCTGAATGAAGCAGTACACTGAGGGAACCGGAGGTATGACCGGGCGTCCAGATGACATTGCCTGGAATTCCATATTCCTCAAGGGAAATGCCTTCATCCCCGATCAGGAGATCAACGCCTGTTGCCTTTACTTCTTCAACCGGCATAATGTATTTGCGAAGTGACATCAACATCCTGCCCCACAATGTAACCCCCGGAGGCGCAGGCATGACAGGATTCTCCAGCCACTTCGATTCACTGCGGTGTATTGCAAGCAAAGCTCCTGTGGCTGCTTTGATCTCGGAGGCTGATCCTACATGATCCGAATGGCCGTGAGTTATAACAATCAGTTTCACCTCTCCGGGAACAATCCGTGCAGCTTCAAGCCCTTTGATCAAATTCCCGCTCTTTCCGGGACAGCCGCAGTCAACTGCAATAACCCCGTCTCCCCAGAGCACGTAACTTCTGCTGAATCCAAGGGCGATGGGTATGATTTTTACATTCATTTCCCCGTTTTTTTTCCTTTCAGTCCGCAAAGATGATCTTCGGCGGATACACTGATGATGCAGGCTACAGCTTGTTCTTATGTACACCTGAAGTAAAATCTAATGGATCAGTTCCCTATTGGTTATCATCTGCTGATAACCAGCTTTCCGGCAGCTGAACCTCCTTCAGCCGACAGTCTGTAAAAGTACAAACCGTTTCCAAGGTCAATGTCCGTTGCGATATCGTGCTCACCGGTGTTTAATACACCCTCGAATAAACCAATGACTCTGTGTCCGCTGATATCGAAGATATCCAGAGATACCGGTCCCTGTTCGGGAAGAACAAAACTGAAGGATACAGATCCACAGGCAGGATTGGGATAAACCTGATTGATAACGAGATTCGTATATGAATGTGGTGATTCCCCCTCTATACCGGTATGGTCGATCTCGGCGAAATAGACATCGGTGCCTGAACCCATCACATTTGCGTGTACATGCTTTCCGGATGCGGATATGTAGTTGCCGTCAGGTGTGATATCAACATGAAATATGGATCCGGGTGTGTCTATTGTGAAGGCAGGTGTTGAAGGATACTGGTCATCTATTACGCAGACTTCCGGTCCTCCACCCGTCTGGCATCCCCAGGAACCTATTACCAGCCATCTTCCATCCTCGGAACAATCCATCCATTCAAGCACGTCCTGATAGCCTCCGGTGCCTGTGGGGTAATTGTAGGTCCAGATTGGATTCGAGCTGGAAATATCGTGACGGGTGATGCGATTGGTCAGGTAATCGCTCCTGTAGCATCCGAAGTATATCGTGGCGTTGTCATCAGCAACTGCAGCTCCGCCTGCATAATAACCGCTTGCCGACCTGGCCCATTCGAGATTGTATGCCGATCCATCCCATACGGCAACACGAATGGCAGTAAATCCATAAGCCACTACGGAACCATCGGGAGATACGCCGAAACAGTCAGTGGAAGCGCCAAGATCGTAGGAATCCTCAAGTATCCCGGTGGCTGTATCTACTCTGTACATCACGGAAGTGCGCAAAATGCACTTTGAACCGTCTTCCGTCAGCCTGACCTGTCTTGGGAGATATGTAACCGTTGGATCTTCGTATATCGTAATAGGCACACTGCTGCTGTTGCTGAAGAATACCACCGCTAAATGATCATCTATACGACATCCGACTGCCAGTATTGTTCCATCATCGTTACATGTAAACCTTCCGGGATTATCCACCATACCGGGATCAATGATGTCCGTACCGATATAGGTCCAGAGTGGTGTTGCCGATGAATGGTCATAGCAGCTTATTTCACAGTTGTTGTCTGAAACCAGCCAGTCATCTCCGGTAGAACCTGGAGTTCCGTTATCGTTGTAGATGGAGTACTTGATAATGGAATAGAAAATGTCGCTGTTCTCGGATGCAGCAGTTCCAGTCCCCCACATCGTCCAGTATTCGTCAGGTCCGGTAACCGGCTCAGCAATTTCCCGGTTATGCCTTCGAACATCTTACCTCCACCGTACCAGCCTCCGTTGAACACGTAGGCGGCATTGTAACCGATGGGGGCCATATGCTGAGTAAAACCCGAAACAATGCTGTAATGCCAAATCTCCCCTGAATTACGGTTACCCGTTGGAATGCATACAGTTTCCCCGTACGTACTCAGTTCATCCGGATCTGTGTTCTCGTACTCAATGTCAACTGTACCGTCAGGGAGTATTTCTCTGAAAGTTGCCCCGGTATAGCCGTTTGCCGCAGTGGCCCACAGCAACACCATAAGAACTACTAAAACAGTATTCTTCATCTTTTTCTCCGTTCGTTGATACTATTCGTTGAATATTCCATAACAACCGTCAGCAGGCAAGCCGGTAATACAATCCTCAGCAGATTGAAAATAATATCAGGATCGGTTATTCCGAAGGCACGGGGGCAAGGCCGGATACGGGACCCGTGCCCCCATTGGTGTTACATTCTGTGAGCCCTGTGCGATGAGGCCAGAACCTCATCAGCTTCAACTGCCCCGAAAAGCCATGTCATTCGGAATTTCCTCGAACGGTCATGACCGCTGAACACCGAGAAGTGACAGCCTTCCCTGCCATAGTCATCACAGAAGAAATTTCCATCTTCCTCGGAATAAACCTCAACGAAGGAATTCTTCCTGCTCACCCGGCCCCATTGACCCGTGTCAGCCCACGCTCCTGAGTGACTGCGCCCCTGGGCAAGACCGGGGAAGCTCTCGCAAGTAAGGACTCCGTCATCAACGGCCCCTCCCGGCTGAATGAATCCCCTCATTTCCAGCTCTCCATCCAGATAAGTACCGGACAGGGCCACGCATTCAAGAACCGTGCGAAGCACCGGAACAGAGGGTACAAGCCCAACGCTCCAGTCCAACTTCAGTGAACCGTACTTCTTATGATTCACAACCCAGGTCATCCGCCAGCCCGTTTCGGTCAACCCGCCTGAAATTCTCTTGTACTCCTCTATCTCCGGCTTTTCGTTCTGCAGGGGATAGGGGTTCCCTCTCTCGCCCGTGATTCGGGGATGTATTCCGCCGAACCAGGGCTTTTCCCAGGCAAATTCGGAGGGCTCAGGATGGGAGGAAAGCAGATATTCCACTCCGTCCAGCTCAAGTGAGTACACATGACCGCAGGCCGAAGGATCTATGAGAGCCCTCACCCTGTCGTTGGACAGGTAGAGACAATCGGAATCATCCCTGCCGGAATCAACCTCCTTCGCGGTCTCCACCATATACACAGGTATAACCGTTGACCTATTTGCAAGTGACATACTTACGTGGGCAATACCCTCCCCGGTCAGTTTACCCGAGATTGAAATGTCCTGACTGACCTTACCGGAACAAATTTTCTTCGAACCTGCTTCTATCCCAGCTTCCCGCTCCCCGTGAAGGGGATGGCTCAGAGAAATATCCGTACCCGAGGCCATCACCGGCTTCAGATTGTGCCTGAAGAATGCAGTTCTCTCCCGCCAGTCTCCGACATTCCAGCCCATGCTGGATGCCCTTAACATTAGACTATCCACACCACCTTCAGCGAAAAGCATGCGGTAAAGCGGTGACGTTAGAGTCTCTCCCGGAGCAACATCCACCTCGGGGGTACCCGGCATATCGTACTCCAGCTCGGTCCACCCGGGGAAGTATTTCATGATGGATATTCCCGGGCCGGTAGCGCCGATCCACGGGGCTGCAAGCCCGGACACCGAATTGGAAAGATCCTCTTCCCAGTCCGGCACCTGATTGTACACCCTGGGCTCAATCATCAAACCACCTGCAAGCGGTATCATATCGTTTCTGGGTAAAAACGCGTTACTGAAACCGCCGTCGGCACGGAAAAGCACCTTCTGCAGCGCATCGGAACCATTATCTACACCGCCTCCGATCTCAGCGTATCCGGCAGGATACAATTTCACACGTACCCAGTGGGTCATTCCCGTCCTCGAGGGCCAGGATGTCCTTGCCGTTACCTGACCGTTGTCCAGTTCCAGGCTGTACGTCTGCCTGGGCAGATCCGAGTTCCACATTGAAGGTGGTCCGGCGTTAATGAAGAGCCGGCCCAGCTTCCTGGGGCGATCACCCTCGCCACGGCTCCACACGGAGGTGGAGGCACCCTTCCGGGCAACTGTAAGCACCACATCGCTGCCTACTATCACAGCCGCTTTTCGTGTATCCATCACCACGGGTTCACCGGAGTACACTCCCACAATCAGTATCACTGTTTCCATGTAACCAGTTTCACCCAGCCTCACTGAAAGTGTATGAACACCCGGTTCCATGGGCGGCAGCGAAGCAGCATGGCTCTGGTAGATATCGGATGTAAGGTCAATCTGTTTTTCACAGAATTCACCGTCATCAACGGCATAACTCATCAGCACGGAGGACACCTGTGCAAGAACCGAAAGGTCCAGTTTCAGTTCCTCTGCTCCGGGCGCGAGGAATCTTACGGGCTCCGAGTGAAGGGCAACCTCGGACACTCCGTTCACACCAAGACCAAGCTCAAGGTTCGAATCCTCAATCCTTGCAATCAGGCGATCAGCCGGTTCGTAGGGTGTTTTGGCAACTCTCACCGGCAGGGGCTCTACTGAAACAGCATCGGGCGCGGCCTCAGTGTACGCAATGGAGCTACCGCAGTCCATGCTGACGCTTCCCGTATCAAACCCCGAACCAGAAAGGGTCACTTTATAGGATCGGTCAACGAAGTACTCCTTGCCCGAGTCAACGGACAGTCCTGCACTGAATCCGGGATACTCCATGCGGGAAAGCACTCTTCCGCTTCTGTCGAATTCCGCTACGAATTTTTTATCATTCCTGCCAAACACATACCTGAAGATCTCCCTTCCGGATTTGGTCTTCTCTACATCCCG
>JAIOSX010000313.1 GCA_021107345.1 Candidatus Aegiribacteria sp. | reverse complement strand
TTTTCGACGCTCTTATACCTGAGCTTCTCACAACTGTTATTCCTTCTGCACTCACCGTGATCATTCTCCTCCTTATACTATCCGCCTCAATGTCAACGCTGGCATCCCTGGTATTGATTGCAAGCTCCACGATCACAAAGGATCTCTATCACGGTTTCATCAACAGAAAAGCTTCGGACAGCGCTCTCACTGGGCTCGGCAGGCTCAGCAGCGGCTGTTTCATAATCCTATCCATGATCCTTGCATGGCTGAAACCGGCAGTGATCGTTACCATTCTGTCCATTTCATGGGGTGCCATAGCTTCGGTATTTCTTGGACCGTTCATATGGGGTCTGTTCTGCAGAAAGCTTGAAAAGCCGGGTGCTATTACCGCATCTATCCTGGGGCTCGGAACCTGCATGCTGCTTTTCTTTCTATGGGGACCGACCAAGGTACCCCAGGCGGCTTCTGTCGGAATGATTGTCTCTCTTACTGTACCGGTTTTCTTTGTTCTGATCCAGAACGCGGAGACAAGCAGGAGGTGAATCACATGAATGATCAGTTTCACTCAGAGATTCTGAATTCCGTTATGGAAAGTATTCTTATTGTTGATAACGATAATAATATAGTGTTCTCCAATCCTGCTTTACATCAGCTGTTTGAAGTCGATACGGATGAAGATCTCACAGGTCGGAATTTCCTTGATTTTGTGGCAAGGGATTGTTGGGACATCGTCAACGGTCAGACCCGGATTCGCAAAAACGGTGAATCATCAAGGTATGAGCTTCAAATAGTAACTGCGAGGAACAATGAGAAATGGGTCTTGATCTCAGTCTGTCCAAGGTTGAACGATCAGAACAGCACAATCGGAGCTGTCGCTACGGTTATAGACATAACCAAAAGAAAAAATATGGAGATCGAGCTTGCCGAGAGTGAAAGGCGTTTCAGGGATATCACGCTGTGCAGTGGTGACTGGCTCTGGGAAATTGATCTGAACGACAGATACACCTACTGCTCGGAGAAAGTAATCGATTCCCTTGGATATTCGGCCGAGGAAATAATAGGAAAAACACCATTTGATTTGATACACCCCGAAGATGTGCAGTCTATAAAAGAGGTGTATGTCAATCTCGTCAGGAATAAGGAGAATCTAGTAAATCTCGTAAACAGGAATATTCACAAAAATGGTGATATAAAGATACTTCTAACAAACGGTGTCCCCATCCTGGATAAGGACGGCAACTTACTCGGATACAGGGGAGTGGACACTGATATCACCGAACAGAAGCAGGCTGAAGAGGAAATACTACATGCACAGATGCTGTCCGAGAAAAATAATATCGAATTGAAAGCCGCCCTTTCCATAGCAGAAGAACTTACAGCAAATGCGAAGCAGGCAAGCAGGACGAAAAGCGAATTCCTGGCCAATATGAGCCACGAGATAAGAACACCAATGAACGGTGTTATTGGAATGACTGACCTTCTTCTGAATACTGAACTCACACCTGAACAGGCTGATTATGCCAGAACAGTCAAGCTGAGCGCGAATGCGCTGATGTCAATAATCAACGATATCCTGGATTTTTCCAAGATCGAAGCGGGTAAACTTGAACTGGAGGAGATTGATTTCGATCTCCGGACGATGCTGAGTGATATCACCAGACTCATATCTATCCAGACGAATCGGAAAGGCATTGAACTCCTCATGAGGATAGATCCCGAGGTTCCTTCTCTCCTTAAGAGTGATCCCGGAAGGATCAGACAGGTAATCACAAATCTCCTTGGTAATGCAGTTAAGTTCACTTCTCATGGTGAGATTACGCTCGGAGTTGATGTTGTCAGACAGCATGATGAAAAGGTTCTTCTGAGGTTTTCCGTCATTGACGCAGGCATAGGGATTGATCCGGATTCTCTTGATTCACTTTTCCAGCCTTTTATACAGGCAGATTCCTCGACTACCAGGAAATACGGTGGTACAGGACTCGGCCTGACCATTTCAAAGCAGCTTGCCGATCTTCTTGGAGGAGAGATAGGCGCTGAAAGCACTCCTGGAAAAGGATCGACATTCTGGTTCACAGCCGATGTCAAGATCAGAAAACCATCCAGAGGAGTGAAGGTCAGCACGGAGAAAGAGGATGATCTTCTCCGATCATCAAAAATCCTGATTGTGTATGATAATACTTCAAACAGAAAGGTTCTCTCTGATATGCTGGATAATCTCGGTTGCAGCTACTCGGAGACCACTACAGGAATGGAAGCACTTGAAATCCTCGTAAATGCTCATACCGAAGAAAATCCTTTCACGTTGGTTGTACTCGATATGCAGTTGCCGGATATGGACGTAGAGACACTGGGAATCAGAATAAAGAAAGACAGCAGACTATCCAGGCTGTTGTTGATCATATTCACATCTGCAGCTTCAAGGGGGGACGCTGCAAGAATGTCTGAAGCCGGTTTTTCCGCTTTTCTGACCAAGCCGGCAACCCAGTCCCAGTTCAAAGAATGTCTCCTGAAAGTTCTTATTCAGGGTCAGGATGAAACGGAAGATGATGCCAGGGGAATAATTACAAAGCACTCTATTGCTGAATCAAGGAAAGAAAATCTTCGAATTCTTCTTGCTGAGGATAATCCCGTTAACAGGATGGTAGCCCTGAAAATACTTGAAAATCTGGGATACACCGCTCATCCTGTTGAAAATGGAAAAAGGGCAATAGAGGAACTTGAAAGGAATCATTACGATCTTGTACTTATGGATATCCAGATGCCTGAGATGGATGGCCTTGACGCAACAAGGGTAATAAGAGACACTGAATCCGCTGTCATCAACCATAGTATCCCTGTGATAGCCATGACCGCTCATGCCATGAAAGGTGACAGAGATAAAGGCATCATGGCGGGAATGAACGATTACATTACAAAACCGGTTAATCCTGAGGAAATATCAGAGAAGATCAATGCAGCAATCTGGAAAGGGAGTAGAAAGGTGATATAATGAGCAGTGAACTGCCCGTATTAGACAGATCGGTTCTCATGTCATCGCTTGGAGATGACCTTGAACTTATCGAAGAAATTCTGGAATTGTTCAGGAGTATTACACCTGAGATACTTGAATCCCTTGAGAAGGCCGCTGATGAAGGCGACCTTGAAACTGTCCGGAAGAGTGCCCATTCATTGAAGGGCTCAACAGGAAATATAGGCGCCAGAGCCATGCAGGAATCAATAAGGAATATTGAAGCTGCTTGCGCGGACGAAGATAAGGAATCAGTCAGGGAGAGAGTCAACGATTCAATCAGTGAATACCACCGGCTTATATCTGAAATCAGCAAGTAGAAACAAAATGATGACAAACATGGATACTGAAATGATAGTGTTGAATGGCAGAGGGATGAGGAGTGTTGTTATATATACAATGTCCGATAAGGGATATTATGTAAAGTCATCAGTATTCCTTCTTGCTCCCTATTAACGACTGTACATAATATCATTTCTTTTACCCTATTTATTATAGAACAGCAAAACCATTATAATTCTTCCCGGCTCCCCTCCAGTTCCCTATGAGAAGTTGATTCACAGCTTCACAAACCTCACCGTAGCTGACCTCTCTTCAACAACCCCTCGAATGATATATGTGCCGGTGGGAGCTTCACCCCCGGAGGAGTCACAACCGTCCCAGATGAAAATACTTCCGTCCCGCTCAGAAAGCACCTGAACAACCTTACCTGAAAGATCGTAAACAAAAAGCTCAGCTTCTTCAGCGTATATGGAAGGAACCTCGATGGATACCCCTCCACAGGAAGGATTGGGAACAGCGGTAATGACAAACTCCTGTAAATTCTCACTGCCTTCGATACCCAGATTGCTCCAGTAAAAACGCACTTCCTCAAGAATCGGTGTCCCGAAACGGCCTTCACCAGTCATACCCGCCCGGTACTGAAGGTACCTGTGGGTACTGTCAATGTAACCTGCAAGGC
>JAIOSX010000162.1 GCA_021107345.1 Candidatus Aegiribacteria sp. | reverse complement strand
GGGAGCGATCTTCCTGGCTGCTATAGCCGTTTTGCCCATGCTCATGACCAGGCACGCCAATGTTAACTTCATGTTCGGTGGCACCAGCCTGCTTATCGTTGTCGGTGTAGCTCTCGAGACGCTCAGACAGATCGAGACACATCTTCTTATGAGGCACTACGATGGGTTCCTGAGTAAAGGCAAGATTAGAGGAAGAAGGTAACATGCGGATAACCTTCTTTGGACCACCAGGCTCCGGAAAGGGCACACAGGCGGATAAAATATCCTCCTACTTCGGCCTGCAGCATATTTCAACAGGTATGCTTTTCCGAGAAGAGATTGAAAGTGGTTCAGAGTTGGGGAATCACATACGCAGACAGGTTGAATTGGGACATCTCGTAAGCGACGAGATAGTTAACAAAGAGGTTCTGAATAGGATAGAGAACGTCAGTGACTTCCTTCTCGACGGGTATCCAAGGAATCTGGCGCAGGCGGAATACATTGATAAATTCCTTGAGATCAAGGGGAAACCATTATCCGGAGCGGTTTTCCTGCAGATTTCGAATGAGGAGGTCTTCAGAAGGCTTGCCGGAAGACTCGTGTGCAACTGCCCGAGTGGTAGCCGAAAGATGAACGATGACAGTTCCAAAGAAGGTAGTGCATGTCCGGTTTGCGGTCAGGTTTTCATCAGACGAGTCGATGACAGTCTGGATGTAATTAAATTCAGGCTTGAACAGTACCACAATCTCAAGATACGCCTTCTGAAGTTCTACGAAAACAGGTTTATTGAGATCGATGGTTTCGGTACGGTAGATCAGGTGAATGAAGGAATCAGAAAAGAGCTGCAGACATGGGCATAATTACCGGCGGGGATATCGATCTCATGAAGGAATCCGGCAGAATAGTCAGACTTGCTCTTGAAGAAATGAAGTCCTTCATTGAACCGGGAGTTTCTACGATGGAGATCGAAGCTGTTGGCAGAAAAGTAATCGAAGCCGAGGGGGCGTTACCTTCGTTCCTTGGCTACAACGGTTTTCCAGCGGCAGTATGTGTTTCAGTCAACCATGAGGTTGTGCATGGCATTCCTTCCGCCAGGCGTATAGTGACGAATGGAGATATTGTCAGCATAGATGTCGGAGCCTTTAAGGAAGGTTATCATGGAGACGCTGCCGATACAGTAGTTATCGGGCTGGCTGATCCTCGGGCAATGCTGCTGGTCAAAACGGTTTACGAAGCACGGGACAAGGGCATCGAAACCGCCAGGCCGGGAAACACTCTGGGCGATATTGGTTCAGTGATTCAGAATCATGTGGAAGCCCAGGGATTCAGTGTTGTCAGGGCACTTGTGGGTCATGGTATCGGCAGAAAACTCCACGAACCACCCCAGGTACCTAATTTCGGAAGAGCGGGAAGGGGCATGAAGCTTACAGAGGGTCTTGCTCTGGCCATCGAACCGATGATTAATATCGGTGGATACAGAGTCAATACACTGCAGGATAACTGGACCGTAGTTACCGCTGATGGTAGCCTCTCTGCTCATGCCGAACACTCTATTGTTGTACGCGGTTCCGAACCGCTGATATTGACGGCATGATGATAATTACCAATGATATGCGTTCTGTTACAATTAGAGAGGATTAACAGTGGCTAAGAATGTTCCAAAAGATGGAACCGTAGTTGATACGTTGCCGAATTATCAGTGCCGTGTTGAACTTGATGGAATGAATGGACATGTAGCACTCTGTTACATATCTGGCAAAATGCGAATGAACAATATACGGATTCTGATAGGTGATAGGGTAACGGTTGAGCTCTCACCATACGACCTGAACCGTGGTCGTATTACTTACAGGTATAAGTGAGGATCGAACAATGAAGGTACGCAGATCAGTCAAAAAGCTCTGTGAATACTGCAGAATTATTAGAAGACGCGGGAGGGTTCATGTAATCTGTTCCCGTAACCCAAAGCACAAACAAAGACAGGGATAAAACGAGATCAAGGCAATTATGGAGGTAATCAGTGGCAAGAATCGCAGGAATTGATCTTCCACCTAAAAAGCATATTCTTTATGCGCTGCCATATATTTATGGAATAGGTCTGGCTTCCTCAAGAGATATTCTTGAGAAGGCGGGAATAGATTTCAACGTCAAAACAGATGATCTTACGGAAACAGAAGTAGCCGCTCTCAGAAAAGTCATCGATGCTGAATACAAGGTTGAAGGTGCATTGAGGGCTGAAGTGAACATGAACAAAAAGAGGCTTATGGATATCCGGTGCTATCGCGGCCTTCGGCATCGCAGAGGACTCCCGGTCCGAGGCCAGAGGACACGTACGAACGCTCGTACCAGTAAAGGACCCAAATTCGGGCGTAAGAAAGCTCGTTAGGAGGCAGCTGTGCCAAAAGGAGTTAAGGCGAAGGGTAGTAAAAAGACAACTAAGAAGAAGACGTTGAAGGTAACGGATGTACATGGTATAGCTCATGTAAAATCCTCGTTCAATAATACGATGATAACAATAACTGATAGAAATGGTAATGTTATTACCTGGGCAAGCGGTGGAACCACCGGAGTTAAAGGAACAAGAAAGGGAACCGCATTCGCCTCCGGGCAGGCAGCGGTTCAGGCGGCTGAGAAGGCAATCGAAGCGGGATTGAAGAAAGTCGAGATCTGGGTCAGAGGACCCGGGTCAGGACGGGAAGCCGCAGTCAGGGCTCTTCAGTCAACAAATCTTGAGGTAACAGCAATCAAGGATCAAACCAGTATACCGCATAACGGGTGTCGTCCATCAAAGCGTCGCAGACGCGGCTAGTATGAATTAATAGCCCTCTAGGGGCTTAACACATCCGGGTTGCTAACCTGGGAGGAGTATCAGGTGTTATACAAGAGTTTATATCTTCCGGATATGATCAAATGGGAGGAAGATTCTCTCTCCGATAAGTTCGGGAGGCTTGAGATCACTCCACTGGAAAGAGGTTTTGGACGGACACTGGGTAATTCCCTTAGAAGAGTGCTCCTTTCCTTACTTGAGGGTTTTGCACCGGTCTCTCTTTCGATAGAAGGAGTTGAGCATCAGTTTTCTACAATCCCCGGAGTGGTTCAGGACGTAACTGAACTGGTTCTCAATGTAAAATCTCTAGTTTTCAATCTCCAGGGAGAGGAAAAGGGTAGTGTCAGCCTGAACGTTTCCGAACAGGGTAAATTCACAGGCAGAGATCTCACATGTGACAAGTATCTGAAGGTTATCAACGAAGATCAGGAAATAGCACAACTGGATGGTTCTGGGAAGCTTTCCATGGAGATAACTGTTGAGAAAGGAAAAGGTTTTATCCCAGCCGATGAATGGAGTATTCACGGAAAGGAAGAAAAGGCCGGGACTATACTTCTGGATTCATGGTTCTGCCCGGTCAGAAAGGTTAACTTCCAGGTGAAGAGCGCCAGGGTTGGCGACAGAACTGATTTCGATCATCTTATTATGGATATAATAACCGATGGAAGCATCGACCCGAAAGAAGCGGTAAATAAAGCCTGTGAAATCATCACTCAACATCTTCAGATGATACCAGACGGATTGGAACCGGAGGAGAAGCCTGATCTTATTAGTGAGGAGAAGGACAGTAAGAATGATTTCCTGTCTTTTGGAATTGATGATACTGATATTCCTACCAGGATAGCCAATGTTCTGAAATCGGCAGGAATCAAAACGGTAAACGATCTGCTTGAAACAAAAAGCGCGGATATTCTGAAGATCGGTGGATTTGGTCCCTCTTCTCTGGATACCGTAAACGAGGTTCTCAAGAAGCAGAATCTATTAATAGACGAATGACATCAAGTCATCGGGAGAACTGATATGCGTCACAGAAATAAAATCGCCAAGCTGGGCAGGAAGCCGGAAGCAAGAAGAAGAATGCTTCGCAGCCTTGTTACATCTCTGATACTGGAAGAGAGGATCACAACCAGCCTTGCGCGGGCAAAAGCCGCACGAAGTGCAGCAGAGAAGATAATTACAAAGGGCAGAAAAGACTCGGTTCATGCAAGAAGGCAAGTAGCCGGATACGTTTACGGAAGTAAAACGGTTCAGAAACTCTTCAACGAGCTGGGACCCCGTTATGCGGACCGTAATGGTGGTTATACCCGTATTCTCAAGCTTGGACCCAGAAAAGGTGATGCCGCTGAAGCATGCATTCTTGAACTGGTTGATTCGCCGGTAGAATTCTCTTCAGACAGCAAAAGCAAGTAGCGTTTGCGGCAAAAGCTTGAAAAAAATAGCTGTTTTGACCAGCGGGGGTGATTCCCCTGGAATGAACGCCTGCATAAGGGCCACAGTAAGAAGAGCTCTTAACTGTGGCCTTTTCATATTCGGCGTAAGAAAAGGGTTTGAAGGTCTGATAGACAACGACTTTGTTAGACTGGAATCTTCAGATGTCAGCAATATCATCCAGCGCGGAGGAACCATACTCCATACGGCAAGAAGTGAGAGGTTCCTTACATTCGAAGGCCGCGGCAAAGCTGCAGCGAATTTAAAAAAGCGTGAAGTAGAAGGTCTTGTAGTAATAGGCGGAGACGGCAGTTTCAGGGGAGCCGATGCCCTTGCAACCGAATATGCGCTACCTGTCGCAGGTGTACCGGCAACCATTGATAACGATCTATGGGGTACTGATCTGACCATTGGTTTTGATACTGCGGTTAATACCGCCCTTGATGCAATAGATAAAGTTAGAGATACCGCAGCTGCTCATGACAGGCTCTTTATAGTTGAGGTCATGGGAAGATCCGCAGGATTCATCGCACTGGAAGTTGGTGTCGGGGCAGGTGCCGAGGCTGTTCTCATCCCGGAGACGGTAACTGACCTCACAAGAATATGCGATAAGGTTAAGGATAGGATCAGCAGGGGCAGAACTTCGAATATCCTTGTTGTGGCAGAGGGAGACGAAGCGGGGAACGCTTTTGAGATCGCCCGGAAGATCGAGGATATGTCAGGTCTTAAAAGCAGGATTACCGTATTGGGACATGTTCAGCGGGGAGGTTCTCCGACAACGGCTGACCGCGTATTAGCTTCCAAACTGGGCTGGGCATCGGTTGATGCGCTTCTTGAAGGAGCATGGCCCTGCATGGTCGGGGAAATCAACAGCAACATTACAAGATACCCGCTGCAGGATTCCTGGACAAAACGCAAACAGCTCGACCCCCTGCTTATAACCCTCTCCGAGAACCTTTAGCGGGGCCGGGCCTAACATCTAAACATTTTGTCTTGATAACACCGGTAACGAATGTTTAAATGTTAGGTCCGGCCCCCATTTATTTTCTATCTTCAACCAGTTCAGGCGCACAAGAAGAGGTCGTGGAAGAGCAGTACACCGTACATCTCACACGGGGGGGAGACCCTCTGCCACTCTCTGACCGGTTACGTCTACGCCACGGGCTACTGACCAGGAGGTTGAGGGTTTGGATGAAGAGACTCTCCTGATGTGGATGGTTCCTCCCGTG
>JAIOSX010000080.1 GCA_021107345.1 Candidatus Aegiribacteria sp. | reverse complement strand
TCGAATGAACGTATTGATTCAAGCTCATCACCGAAAAATTCCAACCTCACAGGATTGTCCATCCCGTACGTTCCGATATCGACTATACCTCCCCGTCTGGCCCACCTGGCCTGTTCCCAGACGCTTCCTTCCTTCTGATATCCAGCAGCAAGAAGCCAGTCCTCAAGTTCCCTGATGGATAGCCTCATACCTTTGTACAGGCGAAAGCAGGAAAAGTTTTTCTTTGAGGGTATTTTCTTTATAAGGGCGGATGCCGGCATCACCACAAGGCTTCTTCTTTTCCCGGCGTTAAGTTCCGCCATGCATTCCACACGGTCGGATATAACTCCCGGATGCGCAGGTTCACCTTCGAATGGAAGAGTCTCGTAGGCAGGAAAATAGAGGACTTCATCCAGTATTCCTCTCAGATCATCCCTTATACTCTCCGCGTCAGCGACAGAAGGTGTAACCAGAACTGTAGGACCTGCAAGCCTGTGAGCCGCTGCCGCCGCAAACGAAATGGCGGCTCCACCGAGACCTCCTACAGTGGTAAGCTTTTTCGAGACCAGGCTGGACAGCAATTCTGCGAACACTGAATCCCAGAAGAATTCGTTGACCACCCAATTGCCGGTTGCTTCAGGATTCCTCTCTGCCTGTGTCATTCCGTTGATGAGCTGTTCGAATCGGTGCCCTCGATACATGGAGAAGGTATATCCATTCCCGCCATCCTGGACCACGTACGCTCAAGAACTGGAAGTTGAAGCATGAAGAAATCAAGATCATTCTCAAGGAGAGGATTCGCTGGAGGAAGTATTTCAGTAGCGGGATTAACGTAAGAACCGTTCTTCTTCATTTCAAAATGAAGATGAGGCCCTGTTGAAAGACCTGTGCTTCCTATATAACCTATTACATCGCCCTGCCTTACATAGGATCCTATTTCCTGATGCTGGGCGTAGCTGCTCATGTGTCCGTATCCTGTTTCATACCCGTTGGCATGCCTTACCCGCACCAGGTTCCCGTATCCTCCGCAGTAACTCCTGACAGTTATTACTCCATCTCCGACAGCGTATATATCCGTACCCATAGGGGCCGCGTAATCTATCCCCCGGTGGGCTCTCGTGTATCCGAGAACCGGATGCATCCGGGAATCGGAATAGGGAGAGCTTATCCTGCCGAATGGAACCGGCATTTTAAGGAACATAGTTCTTAGCGAAGCCCCGTCCCGGTGATAGTGATCAAGTATTATGGCTGTGCCATCGGGAGCCAGGGAATCGGGCTGATGGAAGAATGGAATGGCTTCAGTCATTCCTCCAAGGGCGAAATCATATTTTGCAGCGATTATTCTGCGAAATGTGGTCTCGGATGAGCCCGGGTACCGGGTCTCCTCCAGCAGCACCCAAACACTGTCGCCAGGCTGCACATCGTAATAAAAATCGATATCATAAACGAAAAGCCTGTTGGCAAGCTCGTTCTCTAGCCCTTTTATGTAGGCCACTTCTCTTACGGAATCACGTGCGGTTACAATCTGCCCGGAGGGCGTAAGATCGTTCGGGACAGCAACGCTGGCAATACTTTCCCATACTGAACTGCGTACGACAAGTGTAACAGCACGAAGCCTTCGGTAGTGCTCTTCAGGGACCCAGTACCAGTCAACAGGTTCAGAAGTGCCATCGAATTCTATGCAGTAGTACCCCCTGCTGTTCCTGGGTCTTGCTATGACTTCTGCAAGTGTGTCCCTTGTGTAGGTCGCTTTAAGGGTATCACCCACATGAACTGAAGTCCATCCAAGACTGTCTATGAAAATATCACAGCAGTTAAGGTATCTGTTTCCTTCAATACCTGTTGAAAACAGAAGAGCGCCGAGCGTTCCACCCTCTTCAACACTGGCTATTCTTATATCTATCGTATCCGCCAGAATTGAATTCAGGGAATCAGTGAGATATTCAAGCCTGGAGAGATGATCTCTGAATAGCCAGACGTCTCCTGTCTGTGGAGAGTGTGGATTCCTGAACAGAAATGTTGTTCCCATTGCCAGAAGAAATAACGAGATAAGGATAATTCTTGATCGCATTAACTGCTTCCCGGCGATCGTCTGTTAAAGATAGCTGATACCCACGACCTGAGTCGGGAAATGGGTTTTTCCGCTGTTTTTTTCTGTATATGTTCTGAAGACTGCAGAGATGCCATCATTCGTTCAATGTCCACATTGTCCTTGACCGTTCTGACGATCTCGGATATCTTGACCGACTCACCCGGTTCAATTTTGAATATCCGCCTGTTCAGGACTGATACGGAATCTCCGGCGCTTTTTAGTGATCTGTAGAGTGGAATGTCCAGTTTATCACACGCATCGGCTATATAGAATTCGCCTTCATCCGGCTTACCGCATAACACTATCGCACCGGGTCCCCGGGAAAGGCTGCCTGAAAGTCTCCTGGCTACTATGGCATCAACTACTTCGTGTCTTTTTGTACTGAGAAGAAGGGCACTTTCAGGACTGTTGGATATCTCCGAAATGATTTCGCTGCTGCTTCCGAATCCTGCAATGAAGCCCTCAACCGGAACTTCACTGTTCTTCTTCCAGGAAATCAGAGTTTCAACTTCCAGTTCTCGGCCCATCATTCCCAATGAGGGTCTTGCAAAAGATTTTACGTATGGGATGTACCCGAAAACAGGTATTCCCCTTTCAGAGAACCATGGATCAAGATATTTCCGGATCTTCTCCATTTTACTTTCAAGTACTTTATTTATAACGACTCCCAGCAGAGGTATATCCCTGTCATGAAAAAGACTGCTGCAAAGGGTAAAACTGTCTATGGTTTTTCCAATTCCCGCGTCGAGGACCAGGAGTACCGGGATATTGATTATTCTGGCTACGCTGGCATTGCAGAGGTTGAAGACTGAACCTACACCGGGATGTCCTGTTCCCTCCACAACCACCACATCCGATATGGACCTTAAATACCTGTAAGCTTTCATTATCTTCTTTTCCATGTCAGAGGGATGACCCTCTGACAGGAATCTCTCTGATATTCCCGATGACATGGCAAATGGGGCCGTATACTCAAGCGGAATGTCAAGACCCAGCGAAGTATTTACAAGAAAGGTATCCTCTCCCACCGGTTCCCCATCAACAAGAGTGGTTTTCTGTCCGAGGGGTTTCATGAACGATGCGCCACCTTCAAGATTCTCTTCAAGCCATGAAATGAGTCCGAGGCTGAATGTGGTTTTCCCCGTGTTCATATCACTTCCGGCTATGTATAATCCATTTTTATCCATTTAAATACCTAAATTAAAGTTTTCAGAGCTGTTTTCCCCTGTAAAGCCTGTCACCGAAATCACCCAGTCCGGGAAGTATAAACCAGTTCTCATCAAGCTCCCTGTCAACTGATACTGTTATGAATGTCAGATTATCGTAATGCCTCAGCTTGTATATTCCTTCAGGCGCCGCAACGATACTGATAAGGGTGATGCTCTCCGCCCCCTTTTCCAGAACATAATCGATCACGCTCCGGGCTGTTCCAGCGGTCGCAAGCATGGGATCCAGGATAATAAGATCCCTCCCCCGGAGATTCTGAATGGAATCGTAAAGCCATTCAGCCTCACCTGTCTTTTCATCCCTTTTCATCGCGATGAAAGCTACAGGAGATTCAGGAAGGAGTTCCTGGAAGGGTGCAAGAAGCCCCAGTCCTGCCCTCATGACAGGAAGAAGCATGGGATACTCAGCGCACTCTTCACCGAATGTCTTTTCCATGGGTGTTTCAACTGAAAGGGGCAGTGTTCCCAGGTTTCTTGTTGCTTCCACTGCAAGCATGAAACCAAGCCGGTAAGAAAGTTTTCTGAATTCATCCGGCGGGGTCTGACGATCCCGAAGTCTTGTCAGGATACTTCTTGCGACGGGATGCTCAAATTCAATGGTTTCCATAATTCTCTCCAGTATTATGTTCTGTGTTACGAACAGTCGAAAACATAAACATCCGGGGATTGTTTTGCCAGTTACGGTCACCTGAAGGGAGATGTCTTGGAATTATTGCGAAAACTCAGCGAAAGAGGACTTATCTATCAAATGACAGCTGAACAGAAGCTTGCAGAGCTTCTTGACGGCCCCTCACTGAGTTTCTACATCGGTTTTGACGCAACAGCAGGCAGCCTGCATCTGGGGCACCTTGTTCCACTTATGATCGCAAGACATCTTCAGAATGAAGGTCATAAGCCGATCATCGTTGTTGGCGGAGGGACAGCGCTTATAGGTGATCCCTCATGCAGAAGCACTGAACGACCCTTCGAATCGAAAAATACGATCTCCACCTGGGCTGACTCCATCTCCGCCCAGCTGGAACACTTTCTTGATTTCAGGTCACAGGAAAACAGAGCTTTACTTCTTGACAATTACAGCTGGCTTTCAAAACTGAACCATATTGATTTCCTCAGGGATATCGGACGGCATTTCAGCGTTAACAGGATGATCGCAGCCGAGTCGGTAAAACTCAGACTTGAAACGGGTATTTCCTTCCTCGAGTTCAACTACAGTATTCTTCAGGCCTACGATTTCCTTCACCTTTACCGCTCCCATGACTGTGTTCTTCAGGTGGGTGGCTCAGATCAATGGGGCAACATCGTAGCCGGCATCGATCTTATAAGACGTTCGGAAAGCGCGGAGACCTGGGGTTTCACATGTCCGCTTGTTACAACCGCCTGTGGCGAAAAAATGAGCAAATCCCAGGCAGGCGGCGCAATCTGGCTTGATCCTTCAATGACCACTCCATACGATTACTACCAGTTCTGGATTAATATTGACGACAAGGACGCTATCTATTTCCTGAAGCTTTATACCTTCATTCCCATGGATGAAATAGAAGAGCTGTCACTCCTTGAAGGTGCTGAGATCAGAAGGGTCAAGGAAAGACTTGCCTTTGAGGCTACGACTCTAACGCATGGCAGAGAGGAAGCACTCAAGGCGGAGAAGGCTTCCCGAGCTCTCTTCGCTGGAAACGGAGATCAGGAGGACGTTCCAAGCCTTGAAATCCCTGCTGAAAGACTCAGGACTGGTATATCCTGCCTTGACCTTTTCGTCGAAACCGGTCTCTGCCCAAGCAGGAGTGAAGTCCGCAGGCTCGCGAAACAGGGTGGTCTTTACATTGGAGATAACCGCGTAATTGATCCTGTTGACAATCTCGTTCCGGAGGACACACCTGAAAGCATACTCCTCCGAGCCGGTAAAAAGCGCTATTACAGAGTTGTTTTCAAATAACTTAGAAAATAAAGGTTCCATATTCAGAAGCGGTGACATCCCGAAGAGATCTCACCGCTTCTTCAGACTAATGTATTGACACTGTCAGCGGCTGCCGCTGCTTGTGCCTCCGCTGGACGAGGAACTGGACGACCCACTTCTTGTGGAGGTAGATGTTGTTCCCGTGTACCGCATGTTCTCGACGGTATAACTCAGGCTTGCAACCTTATCCTGAAGATCCTCAAGATCAATTCTCAGTGAATCGTTTTCCATTGTAAGGCTGTCCAGTGAAAGAACCAGGCTCTCGATGGATTCATCAAGCACAGTAATACTGTCTATAAGGCTTGTACTCAGGTCATCCATGATATCCTGCAGGCCTTCTATATCAGAGATCGCTAGAATCCTCTCAACCTGAGCCTCCGAAGATGGAGTATCCTGTGCAGGTCTGAGCTGTTCGGTGGGCTGGATATCTGCTATGTCGCCGTGCTCTATAGCGGTTACCCTCTCATCAAGGATTTCAATATCATCTTCAATATCATCGATAACATCCACGATATCCGAATCATCATAAGCCGTAGTGGTTTCGAGTTCATCCACCCTCTCCGTAAGCTCTCCAACCCCGGGCATATCACATCCCATCAGCATGATTACAGCAAAAATAAGAAAATACTTCATAAGGAATCTGTTCCTTTCTAATGTTCGCAGAATACTTCCGCAGTGTAAGTAAATACCTGAACTCCGTCTCTCTTCCAGCAGTCGGGGGGCAGCCCGGCTTTAAGGCATGTATGGGCCAGAAAGGTCTCACGGTCCCATCCGGCCTCGGTGGCAACCTGCGGAAGGAGTGTTCCTGACCTGAACCCGTATTTTATGTACAATCCATGTGTTCCCGGTTTAACGTCCTTGGGGTCGGCAGGTATCATCGGGCTCAACAGAGATATGTCAATTTCAAGATCATCAACTTCATCAGGTTCAACGGGAGAAAACCTCGGATCCCGGACAGCTGCTGAGGAAGCCATCTCGATTATGGTTTTTCCAAGCGACCCCGTTCCGATGAAGTGCCCTATGCAACCTCTCAAAGCACCATTTTTCTTAATGGTTACGAATGCTCCTCCGTCTCTCCTGAAAACCTCTCCATCGGGTACTGAGGGAAGCTCTTCCCCTGAAGCGGCCGCAATAATGGATTTTCTTGCGAGATCAAGGATACTGTTTCTTTCAGCCTCTGATGTCATCTAACCTCCCGGCCGCAGTATCCCGCGAAATAACCGACAACAGATCTGCTGTCCCCGCTTGCAGCAGCGGATGTATCCCACATTATCTCACCGAACCTGTTATGCATCATGATAACGGCGTAATTCATGAGTGTAAGGATGGGACCGATGCCGCAGGCCTCACCGCCTTCAAGAAGCGCTGCTTTCATATTCTGAGGATCTCCGCTTTTGAATGCCTCTATGATCTTCCTGTCCTTTTTCTCGGCAGTATCGATTGAATGGTAGTGTGATAGGTCGCTTGAAGCGACTATCAGGGTTTTGTCATAATCCCGTGCAGCTTCTGTGATTATTTCGGCCAGCTGCCTTGAATACTCAGCTGAAGTGGATCCCTGAAGTATTACGGCTATCGAGGAACCGGGCCATCTTATCTGAATGAAGGGTATCTGCACCTCTGCAGAATGCTCGCTCTGATGAGCCGCCTGCTGGAAGGTCAGTCCGGCCTGAATAAGTCGAGATGTGATCTCTCTGTTAATCGAAGCTGTCCCCAGGGGTGTTGAGTAACCTTCTCCATCATATACCGAAGCTCCCCTTACAGGGTAACGATGTGTCGGAGCAATGATGATAACGTTCTTTACATCATCCGGAGCGGATGCAAAGGCGGCTCCGGCCACAGCCCCCGAATAGACGTACCCTGCGTGAGGGCTGACGATGCCTGTTATCAGGTCATCGGGTGACCTGCCTGAACCGGATATGAATGAGCTGACAATTTCTTCAAGATTTTTACTGTTCGAAGGATAGAACATTCCTGCTACAGCCGGCTTCCGGATCATTTTTCGCTTCCGTTTCTCCGCATTAGATCATCCATCGTGTAAATGCCCGGTGTCTTTCCGTTTACATATTCTGCAGCCTTAAGGGCACCTGCTGCGAATGTTCTCCTTCCGGTTGCCGAATGGGAAAGCAGAAGCCTTTCTCCTTTCCCCAGAAGATGCAGCTGATGGTCACCCGTGATGTCCCCGCCCCTTAATGAGTGAATTCCCGTTTCCCCGCAAGACCTGGGTCCTGCCGGGCCTGATCTGCCGAACATTCTTTTGGTGCCACCACCGTATTTCTCCCAGATCTCAACCAGGGTCAGAGCGGTTCCACTCGGGCTGTCTACCTTTCCTGAATGATGGCATTCAACTATTTCAAGATCGAAATCCCCTGCCAGCATCTCACCTGCTAACCCCAGCAGCTTCCCCAGAACGTAAATACCGATGCTCATATTCGAGGAAGCGAACACAGCCCGAGCCTTCGCCCATCCGGCAAGCATTTCCTTCTCGCGGGCACCCAGCCCCGTTGTGCCGGTAACCAGCGCAGCGGAACTGCAGGAGAGCAGTCTGTCAAGATCGTTCCATGCGGAAGGCAGGGAAAAATCCAGTACCACATCAACTTCATCGGGAAGGGGAACATCGGTTTTCGTGCCGGGGGGAATCATGTCATAGCATGCTATAACGGAATCGCCTGCCTCCTCCCGCAGAAGCCTTCCCATTCTTCCTTCGCTGCCGAATACGCAGAGTTTCATCAGATAATTCCGGCCTCTTCCAGCACCCTCTGCAGCTCCGGAACCAGTTCCTCAGTCATTGAAACCAGTGGAAGACGGAGTTCATTACTTATCATACCCATCATGGACAAAGCTTTTTTCACAGGAATGGGGTTTGTTTCAAGGAACATAGCCTTTATCACAGGATAGAGTCTCGCCTGTACCGCGCGGGCCGAATCAAGCTTTCCAGCTGCGCTCAGGGATACCAGATCCGACATTTCTGCAGGAGCTATATTGGAAACCACCGATATCACTCCTGCGCCTCCCAGGGCTACCTGCGCCATGGCGATCGGGTCATCTCCGCTCAATATCGTAATATCACAGAGGTTGCGGATAGCAGTGACCCGTTCGACGGAACCGGCTGCATCCTTGATGGCTACGATTCGTGGATGCCGGGAAAGTACAGCTATGGTCGCAGGAAGCATGTTCGTACCTGTTCGGCCGGGTACATTGTAGAGTATCACGGGGCAGTCAACCGCGTCGGCAACCCTGGTATAGTGCTCGATCTGACCCCTTGGAGTAGGTTTATTGTAGTAAGGTGTTATCAGAAGCACTCCATCCACACCCATTGCGGCCGCTTGCAGGGAAAGCTCTATTGAGGAGGCAGTAGCATTGGTTCCCGTTCCCGCGATCACGGGAACCCTTCCTCCCGCCGCCTCCATTACCTTCTTTATAACCAGAAGCTGTTCTGTTGTTGTGAGAGTTGCCGCTTCGCCGGTGCAACCGCAGGCCAGCAGGCCGTCTATTCCCTTTTCTATCTGCCAGTTAACAAGACCTGCAAGCGAAACCTCATCTACAGTCCCGTTCCGAAAAGGTGTAACCAGGGCAGTTATCGCTCCGCTAAACACAATCTACGCCTTAATCCCGCTATCGAGATTTTTCAAGAAGGGTTTAAGAAGCTCTATGGGAAGCGGGAATATGACTGTGGAATTGTTCTCCACGGCTATTTCAGAAAGTGTCTGCATGTAGCGAAGCTGCAGTGCGACTGGATGAGCACTGATTATATCAGCGGCTTCGGCAAGCTTGGCGGCAGCCTGGAATTCAGCATCTGCCCTTATTATCTTGGCTCTTCTGTCCCGCTCCGCCTCGGCCTGTTTTGCCATGACCCTCTGCATATCTTCGGGAAGATCCACATGCTTCACTTCTACGGTACTGACCTTTATGCCCCACGGATCGGTCATTCTGTCAAGTATGTCCTGAAGCTTTGCGTTGATCTCGTCTCTCTTTGCAAGAAGCTCATCGAGGGTTGCCTCACCAAGGACACTCCTAAGGGTGGTCTGCGCGAGCTGGCTTGTCGCGTAGATATAATTCTCTACTTCCAGAATGGCTTTCTTCGGGTCGATGACCCTGAAGTAAACAACTGCGTTAACTCTTACGGATACGTTATCATGGGTTATCACATCCTGCGGCGGGACATCCATGGCCACCACCCGCAGATCAACACGCCTGATACTATCAATCATGGGCCAGACGATTATCAGCCCCGGGCCCTTCAGGTTTATCACCTTACCCAGCCTGAAAATAACACCCCTCTGATATTCCTTGAGAACTTTAAGCGCCGATACCAGGAAAAGGAACAGAATCACCACTACTACTAAAATTCCCGGGCCCATTGTCACTCCCTTCTTCGATGCGACTGTTTATTATTTATTCAGTATCAACTTCAAGTATCATTGAGTCTTCCTCAATACCCACTATCTTTACTGTAATCCCCTCTTCGAGGACGGTTGATCCTGATGCAGGAAGGCACCACCACAGTTCGCCTCTTACCTCGATGATAGATCTGTCCATGAAGCCTGATGTCTTTTTTACAATCCCCGTTTCACCTATCATGGCCGACTCACCTGTTACCTTTGGTGACTTCTGAGCTTTCAATCCGAGGTAAAGCTGAATAAGCCCCAGTATGAGGAGAACTGCCCCACCTGTTATGACAAGTGGAACTAAATTCGCGCTAATCTGAATCTGATTGACAATCATCATTCCATCCTCCAGTCCGAAGCGGTTTCTATACCCTTGAGCTTAAGGTCGAGTTTGGTGGGATTTGAAGATGCAGCAAGGGCTGTTTCCCTGTCTATCTTTTCATCCAGAAGAAGATTGTAAAGAGCCATGTCGAAGGTCTGCATTCCGTACTGAGAATAGCTCTGTTCCATCGTTTCGGTCAGAAGGTAGGTTTTATCGGGATTGATGATGCATGCAGATACCGTAGACGATTGAATAAGTACCTCAGCAGCAAGAACCCTTCCATTATCATCACCTATGCCGGAAAGAAGTCTCTGGGATATTATCCCGACAATCAGCTGCCCGAGTTGAAGCCTTATAAGATGCTGTTGCTCGTGGGGAAATACATCTATTATCCTGGATACGGTTTCCATCGCATTTGTTGTATGGAGGGTACTGAGTACAAGATGCCCTGTTTCCGCTCCTATCAGGGCTGTGGAGATAGACTCGGCGTCCCTCATTTCTCCTATCAGGATTACATCCGGGTCCTGTCTGAACACCGCCCTGAGACCGGTACTCCAGTCTTTGGTGTCAATTCCCACTTCTCTCTGGCATATGGTGCATTTGTTATCCTTGTGAAGAAATTCAATTGGATCTTCTATTGTTACGATATGGGCGGAACGGTTCCGGTTTATATGATCTATCATTGCTGCTATGGTTGTTGATTTCCCTGTTCCGGTTGCTCCGGTCACGAGGACCAGCCCCCTTTGTTCCATGGAAATTTTCTTTACAACTTCAGGAAGACCCAGGTCATCCAGGATAGGGACTTCGAACGGAATTTTCCTCATTACCATCGCCGGTGTTCCTCGCTGATGATAGATGTTGACTCTGAACCTGGCCTTTCCCTCTAACGCGTAGCCCAGATCCAGTTCGTTACCTTTGGCAAACTCCTCAGCCTGACTATCGCTGATCATTTCACCAATGATGCGCTGAATATGATCAACCCTCATGGTGGAGAATTCTTCTACGTGTACTATCTCACCTGATTTTCTGATTATCGGTTTACTGCCCACCTTGAAGTGCATATCACTGACATCATCTTCAAGCACAGCATTAAGAAGCTTGTCAACAGCCTTTTCTTCTGGCATACAGACCATTCTCCCTGATATAGTTTCTGACACTGTCAGGTACAAGATAGCGTGTATTGAGCTCTCTGGCAAACCTGTCTCTGAGATCACAGGACGAAATATACATACCGGGAATGTCAAATGTCTCTACTAATGATCTGTACTTCGTATCGATGGATTCCGGTTCGTACCCGGGCCTTGTACCCGCCACCATTTTCGCCATTTGCGATATGCGCTGCGGATCCTTCCAGGTATGAAGTTCCTTCAGGCTGTCCATCCCCATAATAAAGCAGATTTCCATGTCCATACCGCTCAGTTTCTCAATGAGGTTCACTGTCCATGATGTGCAGTCGAAAGGTTCCAGGTTCGCTGCAGTCAGCTCAGGGGAATCAGCTATCGCAAGTTCCGTCATGCGGAAACGATGACTGAAGGGAGTTATCCGTCTTCCCGGTTTATGCGGGGGAAATCTTGCTGGAACAAACAGTACTTCTTCAAGACCAAACCGATGACAGGCCTCCAGAGCCAGAACAAGATGGCCGAAGTGGGGAGGGTCAAATGTCCCACCCAGGAGCCCCGTCATTTTACAATTCATCCAGTCTGGATTGCAATTCCGTAACCTGCTCCTCACTCAGTTCGCATTCGTCCATGGCTCTCTGGTAGAATTCCCTGGCGGTATATTGGTTACCTTTAACGAAATAGATGTCTCCAAGAGAGATCAGCACTTCCGCCGTGCAGTCAGTCTCGCCGTAATCGTTCAGCGCTTCCCTGAGGTAGAACAGAGAGGCGTCATATTTATCTCGTCTTGCATAGAACTGACCTATGAACAGCGCTCTCCGTGCAAGATGCCCGTTCACATCATCCATAAGGCTTAAGGCATCTTCCAGAAGAAGTGATCCGGGGTATGCATCGAAGAAATTCTCAAGTTCAACCCTGCAGTTCAGTACAGGTGTCAGATCCTTCCTGTAATCCTGGCGCTGGTTCCACCACACCATTGCTGACTGATATGCACAGTCATCAGCCCACTGACTTCTGGCGAATTCTCTCTCGACCCGGTCAAAGTAGAAAAGCGCATCGGCCCAGTACCTGTTGCCGGCCTCAGCCATACCCAGCCGGTACAGATAGAAATCTATCTCGGATGATCCCGGGTACATGAACATCAATTCTGTGTACAGCCTTGACGCTCCACTGAAATCGGACTCCCCGAATGCTTCGTCAGCCAGTTCCTCTAGCTGCTCAAGATTCATGCCAGTGGTGTTGTATGATCTGCCGCAAGCCGAAGCAAGTAGCAGGGCAGCCAAAAGCAAAGCAATGTTCGTTCTCATTCAGATATCCTACTCCATCTGTTCGTAATCGTAAGTTAAAGAATCTCTTCTTGCAGCAGCAAGTACAACAAACTGTGAAGACGAGCCCGGTGAAACGCTGCACGCTCTTCTATACCACTGAAGGGCGCTTTCAATATTCCCGTTCCCCTCCTCCATAAATCCTAGCATGTATGCCGATTCGATCCTCTCACCCGAAAAATTGGAATCCCATACTTCAAGGAGTTTCTCCCTGGCAATGGTCCTTCGGTTCTCAGTAATATCTTCCTGCGCTGAACTAAGCAGCAGATGGATTCTTCTGAGCCGCGCATCCGGTTGTATCCCGCCAAGCCTGTCAAGTTCCGTAAGAACCGCAAGCTCTTGCTCTGTACGTGATGTATAGGGCAGGAGAGCGGCTTTTGCCCTGAGAATATCCTCTCTCAGATCCGTTCTGGATCGGGGAATCCTGTCCAGCTCCACAAGAAAGATCTCCGCTGTAATTGTAAGCATACTGTCAGCGGCTGCTGAGCCTGCAAGGGTATCCGGGATCGAAGCAAGAAGCTCAAGGTGGTTGCCTGCAAAAATACCTCTGAAAAGCCATTCGGATTCAAAAATATCATGAATTTCGTAATTCAACGCATTTTCAAAACAGTAAAAGGCCTGAAGAGAATCGGAATTTCTTGCCATTTCCCAGGCAAGTCTTCTCCAGAGTTCTCCTATCTCCCTCAGGTCTATATCACCGTAGTTACCAGAAAGCAGAGTTACCGCAACTTTAGCCTTCTGCCTGTATAGCGTACTTCTTTCAGATTGTGCGGCCAGAACAGCTGTTTCGGCATAATCCAGCAACAGCTCGGGTTGGCTGTCTCCGTGGGCTACTGCCTCTTCAAAGAGCATCACCGCCTGCACATAGTTTCCGGATTGCCTCAGTAATCTGGCCTCTTCAAGTGTATTACTGACGGTTTCACCGCCACCGCACCCTGCAGAAACAATGAGCATAAGAAACAGATTCAGCACAATTCCAATACGTATCACTTGAATTGTTTATTCAGCACGACTGGAGTAGAACAGGTATACAAGGCTTGCCACAACACCGGATACAATTACGGGTTCCAGTATTCCACCACCCCTGTTTTCAGGCAGGTCACCGGAAAGCCAGTCCCATTCTTCTGATCCGTCAAGAACTTCAGTATCGGACCAGGATATTACATCATCTTCAATTCCGCTCATTCTGACGGTCATGAGAATACTTCCATCGGTATCATACAGAGTGGATGAAAGTTCACATTTGGCAATTCTTTCAACGCGTTTATTGCCGATCACCCAGGGTCTGCTTACATCTCCATACTCCACAACCAGTTCCATAGGCCTGACACTCAGAGTCATGCAGGAGCCGTCCCGACTTGCATCTTGTTCAAATACGGTTATTCCATTCTCGTGGAGTGTGGAAGTAATGGTCTGTTCAATCAACCAGTTTCCAGAGTGCTCCCCAATCATCTCTATCACGATCTCATCTGCTCTAAAGGAAGACAGGTTGTCAGGAAGCTCCTGGAGAGCGAGTAAGATAGCGTCTTCGGCCAGTTCCATATTCGATGGAGCCAGAGCAAGCAAAACGGTCATCAGAATAGTATACATATCTGTTCCTTCATATTAGCAATTGAACTAAATCTGAAATCCTATTCCCGAACTTCAGACAACACGAAATACTGATAACTTCTCATAGTAGCAAAGATAAAACCGGAAGGCATAATACGCCACACCCATCATTTCAATACCTCTGCAATAAGGTCAGACCCGACCCCTCCTGTTATTCGGCATCTGATGATACGTCCCGGCTCAACGCTCTGATCGAAACAGCACACTCCGTCAACCTCCGGCGCGTCAAAGCGTGAATGCCCCTGCACAGGTGTATCCGCCAGGATATCCATTATCTCACCCTCCAGCCTGTCAGCCCAGATAATGTTATGTTCATCCGCTGCGTCCCCTATTCTCGCAAGCCTTGACTGAACGGCACTTTCATCGGGAAGGTTTTCAGGTGAATGTCTGGAGAATTCCCTGGTCCCCTCTTCAGGCCAGTATGGAAATGCTGCAATCGTCCTGATACACCGGTATTGATAAAGAAATTCAACCAGTTCATTAAAATCCTCCTCGGTCTCACCAGGATATCCCGCTATTAATGTTGTTCTTACCGAAAGCATCTTTTCAGAATTCTCAAATCCATCGAAAAGGTTCCTTAAATGATCCCCGGTATAGGGTCTGCCCATCCTTTTCAGAATCCTGTCTGAAACATGCTGGACAGGAATATCAATATAAGGCATTACATTTTCATGTTCCGAAAAAAGTAAGGGGAAATCAACAGGATAAAATGCAGGATGAATATAATACAGCCTGAACCAGATATGAGGATACGTGACCGCCAGTCGAGAGATCAACCAGGATATTCCGACCTTACCGTACTTCCAGCTTGCAGTATCCTGGCCGACAATTCCTATCTCAACCGCTCCCTGTTCCGCAAGACATTCCGCATCCTTCAGGATATCCTCCGGACTCCTGTCTCTTCTTGCGCCTCTTATTAGAGGAATTGTACAGTAAGCGCAGTCGTTGGAG
>JAIOSX010000105.1 GCA_021107345.1 Candidatus Aegiribacteria sp. | reverse complement strand
GTGACACTCAATCGGGTGGAGTGAATTCCATTTGCCGGTGTTGCAATCTCATGATGTGATTTTACTGAACGCCGGTGGATCATTTTCAGTACTTACTATGCTATCAAAATCCTGCCAGAAATTGCAAATGAGTAATAAAACCATTAGACTATAATCAGCAATGTTTGGAGGTGAGTAATGCTTGGTGCTAGAGAAATCGTAAAGGAAGCTGAATCATTACCGGTTGAGGAACGAGCATTCATTATTGATTTACTCCTCAGAACTCTGAATTCACCAGAGCAGGAAGTTGATCAGAAATGGATCAAGTTAGCAAAACAAAGATTGAATGAAATTCGATCTGGGCACGTAACTGCCATTCCGGGGGATCAGGTATTTTCTGAAATACGGGAGAGATTTGACTGGTGACATTTTCATTTCATCCTGACGCAAGGATTGAGTTCATCAAATCAATAGACTACTATGAGAAATGTGAGCCAGGTCTTGGATGCGATTTCTCAATCCAGGTCTACTCGACAATTCAGAATATTCTTGCACACCCATTTGTCTGGCCAGTACTCGGTAGTGAGGAGATCCACCGCTGTCTGATCAATCGTTTTCCATACGGTATTATCTACTGTATTGAGGCAGATCAGATTCTTATCCTTGCTGTGATGCATCTTCATCGTGAACCAGGTTATTGGAAAGAAAGGTACGACTCACCCATAGAGCTTTAGCGTAACAGACCTAATGACTAACAGAAGAAAGGGATATAATGGCAGAGAAGTACAGCGCACCCCATGAAATGCAGATAGATACGGACAGAACATATCTGTTAACAATTGAAACCGATCGAGGCGCGATAGAGCTGGAGCTCTTTCCGGAGTACGCCCCGAAAACCGTTAATAACTTCATCTGTCTTGCAAAAGATGGTTATTACGACGGGATCATTTTTCACAGGGTCATTCCCAACTTCATGATACAGGGGGGAGATCCCACAGGAACGGGCAGTGGAGGCCCAGGCTATAATTTTGAGGACGAGTTTGGTGGAAACCCGTTGAAACATGAAACAGGTTCACTCTCTATGGCCAATGCAGGTCCAGGCACCAATGGCAGCCAGTTCTTCATTACTCACTGTCCCCAGCCTCATCTGAACGGGAAGCACACGGTTTTCGGGAAAGTTACAGCAGGTCAGGGTGTGGTGGATGCAATCCGTCAGGGTGATGTAATGATAAAGGTCATGGTAGCTGACTGAGGCTTCCCGATTGAAGATATTCAGCCTAGAGTAATTTGTTAATTTGTTTGAAGCACTGAACCATATAGGAGAGGATAAGATGCCTGAAGAGAAAATCGGCGACAGTGAATCCGCATCCGGACCTGTTGATACTCCGGAGAACGCTGAAAGTAATGAACCTGTTGAAGAACCGGTCGAACCACCTGCTGAAAACACTGCTGCGGTCGATTCCAAACCAGACATTCGTGAGATAAGCTGCAGTAACTGCGGCGCGCCTCTTTCATATATGGAGGGCGAGGCTGTTATTACATGCGAGTACTGCGGCACTACAACAATGCTTGCCGGTTACGACAATATTGTAACAGTTGAGTCGCACTATCTTCTTCCTCCCAAAGTCGGACGTGATGAGGCCATCGGCATTGCTTCGGGGTGGCTTAAGAAAGGCTTTTATAAATCGAAGGAGCTTCCCAATAAAGTAACCTGGAGAAAGACGGAAGCAAGGGTTTTGCCTTACTGGATCGTCCGATGCACCGGCAACACCCGCTGGAGCGGCATGCAGAAACGGACAAAAACAGTCGGTGAAGGCAAAAACAAGAAAACAGAGACCTGGTGGGAGCCTGTTCAGGGGCGGATCACCGAAGATTACACATGGCCAGTATACGCCAGAGAGGACACTTCGGAATTCTGGGGAATTCGGAATATTGAACCCGGAATGAAGTGCATATTTCCGGACTGGGGAAAGTTCATCTTCAGGATCGGAGGCTCGAAAAAAGCCCCCAACAAGGATCTGCTGGAGGGTAAGATTGATTTCTCCATAGATGAGCTGAAGAAGGCCAATATGCAGGAGCATATTATCAACGGACAGATCATTCAGGAAAGAGCAGAGACATCCGCCAGGAACAGAATAATAGAGCTGCATCAGAAGAAGGCCGAGAAAAAGGCTACAAAGGTTACAGACATAGACACAACTATAGATGTTCAGGGTGTTGACCTTGTTTACGTTCCCATATGGGAACTTGTATACAGCTATGCGAACAAGGATTACAATGTCCTTGTGGATGCAAGTCGCCAGGAAGTTCTTTCAGGCGAGGCGCCTGTAGGCAAATGGGCTAAAGCAACCATTTTCGATATCATTTTCCTGTTGATAGCAGCTATTTTTGCAGCTTTAGGTGCCACATCCGATGGCGCTTCATGGCCCTGGATAGCAACTGGAATATTCGGCGGAAGCGCAATCGCCTACTCCATCTGGACCGCAACAATGAAGGAGTGATTTCCCGAATTATCTGAAACCGAGCCGGTACAGCCTGGGATAGTCTTCAGGGACTAAATCCCAGGCTACTATTCCGTGTTCATTGATTTCCACATGGATATACATTGAATCGGGAAAAGCAGTCAGGTATACTTCGCGAATTTTCTCTCCTTCAGGTGAAAACACATCCCAGACCTGACCGGGAGCAGTTCCACGCTGTGCCCAGAGGTTGCCGAGTGAATCAACACCGAGATTTTCAACCTGGGGCACATATTCAGTAAGTTCACCGCTTAACTGCTGACTTTCATCATCTATCATAACCCTGAAAGTTGTAAACGGAATACTGGGATACCGTTCGACCTCATCCCATGATAGAAGAAGCGCTTCGGAGTATATTGAATCGATTGGCTGAGCATACAGGTCAAGCACTTCAATGAGGTACTCTTCGGAGTTCATACGGTGCAGATAGATCCTGCTGTTGCTTCCGGCGGCAATTGCCAGGTATCCGGGTCTGAAATCGTATTCCTCCATACCGAAATCGAACAGATGGGAGAAAGGAGTCGCTATTGGTTCTTCCGACATGCCCTTCCAGAAGTTGATCTCGTAGCCCAACCGGAAAGTCCCCTCTATCTGACGCGTGGGACAGGAATAAATCGCGAAGCAGGAATCACCCGCGGCCGTCATGGACAGCGGGCGCCCATAGCCCGTGCAAGGAGTGGCGCCAAGATACTCACCCTCTGGAGAGAAGAAGCATATTTCCCTGTCCATCCAGTCCACCACGGCAATTCTGCCATCTCCCAGAACTGTCATTTGGCCGGGGAGGTTGAACTTGCCAGGTGCTTCACCCATGCCTCCGAAGGACCGGACGAATTTCCCGTCCAAATCGAATACTGAAATCAAACTTGTTGATCTGTCGAGCAGCAATACTCCTCCATCGGGAAGAGCTTCCGCTTTAATGATGGAGCCAAACATGTAACAGCTGTCGCCCATGAGGACACCGATGGAATCGGTAACAGTAAGTGTATCGATTTCAGGGCCTGCCGGTTCTTCGAGGCCGACAGGGGCCTGTTCCCCGCCGCAGCTAAAGGTTAAAATCACTGCAGCCGCAAAACATATATACGTTTTCATTAAATCCCCTCCGTATTACAGAAATAGTTAATTATTTTATAAAAGTATATTCACGAAAGGTTAAACAAACAATACAATTTTCAGCTGCTTCTGTGTATGAAACTAATTTTGAATTCCTGGATGAAGCCTGAGGGGTTATCCTGCGATACGGATTTATTCGGATTAACATCCTTATCCTGACCGTAGTGTGGAACACATCATGAGTGCAGGGATAAAGCATGAGAGTATGCTCTGCTTCTGTACAGTTAATCATCTGATAAATGAGACTCGATAACACAAGGGCATGCAAATCATTGGAAATTAAATACATACAATGATATATCGCTGGAAAATTGCATATTTCGGTTTCATTTAGTATTTTTAACCGATAAAATATCAGAATGAACGGGGGGGTATCCCGGTGAAGTTAACCAGCAATGCCGTTTCCAGACCAGTAGCCGTAACAGTACTCTCTATAGTCGCAGCCCTTCTCGGTACAGTCGCAGTGATGAAAATGCCGGTGGATCTTCTTCCATCGGTAGAGTATCCAAGGCTGACCATTGAAACCACATATCCGTCATCCAGTCCGTACGAGGTCGAACGCCTCGTTACCGATCCCCTTGAAAACGCTATTGCCGGAGTCCGCGGACTGAGGAGCTACAGCTCCCGATCCTACGGTGACAGAAGCAGAATTACGATGGAGTTCGACTGGGGAGCCAGAATGGACTTCACACGACTGGAGGTTAGAGAGAAGCTGGATGTGGCAGGATGGTCACTTCCCGATGAAGCCGGCAGGCCGACCATTGTAGATTACGATCCTTCAAGACGGCCATTCATGGAAATCCTCATGACCATGGAATCCGGAGACTGGACAGAAGTAACTGATTTTGCAAGGAGGCTTGTCACCACCAGGATAGATCAGGCTGATGGTGTAGCCGGCTGTGAAATACAGGGAGAAGCTGAAGCGGCTGTATTTGTGCGGTTGCGGGAAGGTGTGGTTGAAGAGTTGAACCTTGACCCCCGGCAAATATCTCTTGCCCTTCAGGGGGCTAATGTATCCATGTCCGGAGGGCTTGTTCGCGATGGACAGAGGGAGTATTTCCTGTCACTTGAGGGTGAGTTCTCAACCCTTTCCGATGTTGAGAATACAGTGATCGGCATCAGGGGAACAACGCCACTGCTGCTTAGCGATGTGGCGGAGGTATCCCTCGGCGAGAAGCCGGTTACCGAATGGGCCAGTTTCAACGGAGAACGCTGTCTTATCATTCGCGTCAGGAAAATGGCCGAAGCGAATACCGTTGAAGTTGCCCGGGGAGTTATAGAACTTGTTGAGGAGCTTAATAATGAATACGAAGCTCTGCAACTCGAGATTATCCAGAACGACGCTGAATTCATCGAGGAATCCATCGGAGAGGTAATTGAAGCTCTTATTCTTGGCGGAATTCTTGCATTCGGAGTTCTCTTCTTCTTCCTGAGGGACTGGAGGAGCCCCCTGATTCTGGGTCTTTCTCTTCCTCTTAGTATCGCAATAGCGCTTTTCTTCCTGTTCATATCAGGTGTTTCGCTTAACATCATGTCACTCGGAGGTCTTGCCCTTGGAACCGGGCTGCTTGTGGATAACGCGGTTGTTGTGCTTGAAGCCATTTACAGGCGGAGAGAAGAAGGTGAAAAGGCATTCAGCAGTGCTATCTCCGGTACATCCGAAGTTGGCAAAGCCATTACGGCAAGTACCCTGACCACTCTTATTGTTTTCTTTCCAGTGGTTTATATGGAGGGCATAACAAGCCAGCTTTTTCGTGATCAGGCTCTGGCTGTTGGATTTGCTCTTCTTGCGAGCCTTTTAGTGGCGGTTACTGTCATTCCTGTACTTACGGCCAGAATCAGAAAACCAAAGAAAAGCACCGATGTAACAACCCGGATGAAGGAACGCTATGTGAGATTCATGGAGAGGGTTCTTAAACGTCCTGTGGCCGTATTGATCGGAGTATTGGTGGTTTTCGTATTATCACTGATGGCCGGTATGGGGCTTCCCGTGCAGCTGCTTCCAAGCACTCCTGTGAACCAGCTGGAAATTTCCTACTCGGCTCCAAGAGGAACATCCATGGCACAGATGATAGATCTTTCTGCGGAGGTTACCGACCTGGCTGCTTCCTCCGGAGCTAACTGGGTATCAGGGCGCAGCGGCGTCCGGTCCTCGGAAGGAGTGGATGCTGTTCTGACCGCATCCTATCCGTCTCCCGAAGATGCGACAGGAGCCATGCAGGTATTGAGAGATGCCTGGAATACCACGTTCAATTTCCCCATTACCGTTGAAAAACGGAAATCACTTCTTGGAGAGATCCTGGGCGGGGGAAGTTCCTTCACAGTCTATCTTGAGGGAGAAAATATTAATATTGATCTTGCTGCAGCTGAAGGCCTTGCAGCAATACTTTCTCAGTTTGACGGAGTGGAGTCGGCAGATGTTCAGTATCTCCCCGGAAAGCCGGAAATGGTCCTTGACCTTGATCAGGAACTGTTGAACCTGTACGGATTGACCGCCAACGATATAGCCGATTTTGTGGAGAGTTTATCAAGAGGCGTTACGGTAACCACTTATTACCGCCAGGATGAGAGAGTGGACGTTGTTCTTCTTACAGGGAGCGGGGAGGGAATCCCAACGGATTCGCTTCTTGCAAGATCAATACCCACATCATCGGGGCTTCTTCAGCTCAGCAGGGTAACCGAGCCATATCGTCAGCAGACCCCCGGTTTCATTGAACACAATCAGGGAAACCGTGCCGTGGGTGTACAGGTTCAGGGTTCCGGAAGCAACCTTGCAAAGATATCAAAGGATGTGATCGCCGCCGCCGACACTCTGCTGAGAGAAGCACCCGTTCAACTGAGGCAGGGGAACGAGATCGAAGAGATGAACCGCACTACAGCAAGTGTTGTACTGGCAGTTCTTCTTGCCATAGGTCTTGTTTACGTTCTTCTTGCCACTCAGTTCGAATCGTTCCGCGAACCTCTGGTGATAATGTTCACGGTCCCGATGGGGATTATCGGTGTTGTGATCGGTCTGGGGCTTTTCGGTCAGAGCTGGAATGCCCTCTCCGGCATTGGAATGGTCGTTCTTTCCGGTATTGTCGTGAATGACGGCATACTTCTGGTTGAGCGGATAGGACAGCTCAGGAAGCAGGGGTTTGATAAGAACAGTGCGATAATACAGGCGGGCAGAGACAGATTCAGACCTGTTCTCATGACCACCGTAACAACTGTTCTAGGGCTTCTTCCAATGGCCATCGGATTCGGCTCG